>WFVC01000001.1 GCA_015491815.1 Gammaproteobacteria bacterium
CTTGCCAGGCGTGATCGATGGCGTGCAGGGCAAAGGAGCGGAAATTCTTGCTGGCGCGGGCCTTTTTGGCGAAGTCGATGCCGTCGTTGCGCAGCAGGGCGTCGGCCAGTTCCTCGTCCATTTCCAGAAACTCGAATACGCCGATGCGCCCGCGGTAACCGGTGTTGTTGCAGTGCGGGCAGCCGCGCGGCTGATAGAAGGGCACGCCCTTCATGTCCTGACCGATCAGGTTGCGGATCAGCGCCTGTTCGGCGCCCACCGGCGAGTAGGAGACCTTGCAACTGTCGCAGAGCTTGCGCACCAGCCGCTGGGCCAGCACCGCGCGCAGGGCCGAGGCCACCATGTAGCCCTCGGCGCCCATGTCCAGCAGGCGGCTGACGCTGGCGATGGCGTTGTTGGTGTGCAGGGTGGAAAGCACCATGTGACCAGTAATGGCCGCGCGCAGACCGATCTGGGCGGTTTCCTGATCGCGCATTTCGCCCACCAGCACGATGTCCGGATCCTGCCGCAGGGCGGTGCGCAGCACCCGGGCGAAGGTCAGATCGATCTGCGGATTGACCTGTACCTGGTTGATGCGCGGCAGGCGGTATTCCACCGGATCTTCGACGGTGATGATTTTCTTGCTCGACTTGTTCAGCTCGGACAGCGCCGCATAGAGGGTGGTGGTTTTACCGCTGCCGGTGGGGCCGGTGACCAGCACCATGCCGTAGGGGCGGCGCACCTGATTGCGGAAGTTCTCCAGCAGGCTGCCCTCCATGCCCAGTTGTTCCAGATCCAGCCGGTTGCCGGACTGATCCAGCAGGCGCATCACTACTGACTCGCCATCCTGAATCGGCATGGTCGACAGGCGCACGTCGATGGAGTGATCGCGCACGCGGATATTGAAACGCCCGTCCTGAGGGATGCGCCGCTCGGAGATGTTCAGCCCGGCCATGAGTTTCAGGCGTGAGACCACGGCGGTGGCGATGCGCCGCTCGTTCATCACCTGTTCCTGCAGCACGCCGTCCACGCGCTGGCGGATGCGCAGCACATTTTCATCCGGCTCGATATGAATATCGGAGGCGCCAATCTGCACCGCATCTTCAAAAATGGTCTGCAGCAGGCGCACCACCGGCGCATTGGCCAGATCCTCGTTCTGCAGCATCTCGCTCAGATCGATGTCGGTTTCACTGAGTTCTTCGCCCAGTTGCTCGGCCAGATTGCTGATATCAGCGGTGCGCCGATAAACGCTGTCAATGGTTTGCAGAATTTCTGCTTCGCGAGCCACGGCCAGATGAATAGGGCGTTTCAAACGCTTGCTCAGTTCATCGTAGGCGAAAATATCGGTGGGATCGCTCATGCCCACCAGCAGTGAGCCATCGGGGTTTTCCTTCAACGCGATGACCCGATAACGTCGAGCCATGGTTTCCGGAATCAGGCGAATAGTGTCGGGTTCGTAGTTGAACTGCTTGAGGTCAATGAAAGGCAGTTTAAGCTGGGCGGACAGCAGTTCCAGTATCTGCTGTTCGGAGACCAGACCGCTGTCGATCAGAGTGCGACCGAGCTTCTGGCCGGTTTTTTTCTGATCGGCCAGCGCCTGCATCAATTGTTCTTCAGTGATGATCTGGTTGGCGACCAGCAGATCGCCAAGGCGGATTTTCTTGCGGTGTGCGTCGGACACGGCGACCTATCCTCGATAAATAACTAATTCAATAGGGGATTTATCGACGAGCGGGAAGGGATCTTTAGCCATCAGTGCCGGTGAGCGGGTGGCCGGGGATGCGAGCGACGCCTGTGAGGCTAACGGCCGGCTAATTCAGGATCAGTGAGCCGGTGAGCTGGGCGACGTTAGCGAGATCGTGCTCGCGCAGATAAGCGGCAATGCCGGCATTGATTTTCGGACAGATCAGCGGGTCGTAGAACAGCGCGGTGCCGATGCCAATGGCGGAGGCGCCGGCAATCAGGAATTCCAGCGCATCCTCGGCGGAATTGATGCCGCCCTGACCAATGATGGGAATGCCGTGTTCGCGGCAGATCTGATAGACCTGATGCACCTTGAGCAGGGCCACGGGTTTGATCGCCGGGCCGGACAGGCCGCCCTGATTGTTGCCGATAATGGGCGTGCGCGAATCGATGTCGATGGCCATGCCCATCAGCGTGTTGATCACGGCGAAGGCGTCGGTGCCGGCCTCGATGCAGCGCCGCGCATTGTCAGCGATGTCGGTCTGGTTGGGAGAGAGCTTGGTGATCAGGGGCTTGCGGGTCACAGCGCGCACCGCCGCCACCACCCGCGCCGACATGTCCGGATCATTGCCAAAGGCCACCCCGCCTTCTTTTACGTTGGGACAGGAGATATTGATCTCGATGGCGTCGATGGCCGAGTCTTCAAAACGCCGGGCCACCTCGACATATTCTTCAATCGTGGAGCCGGAGACATTGGCGATAAAGCGGGTTTCACTGAAATCCAGAGACGGCAGAATCTCGCTGACCACGACTTCGACGCCGGGGTTTTGCAGGCCGATAGCGTTGATCATGCCCATCGGGGTTTCGCAAACCCGGTGCGGCGCATTGCCCAAGCGCGCATCCTGCGTCGTGCCCTTGAGGCAGACCGCGCCCACATCACGATTGGAAAAGCCTTTGATGCGGGTGTATTCCTCGCCAAAGCCCACACAGCCTGAGAGCAGGACGATGGGCGAGTCGAAGCGCAGACCGCAGAAATCCGTCGTGAGTAAATCTTTGTCGTCAGTATTCATAGGCGGCCAAGATACAGGATCAAAGGGGAAAAATCCTCCCCTTGTATCCTGTCTCTTTTCCCCTGTATCTTCCCACCCATGTTCCACATTGTTTTATTCGAGCCGGAAATCCCGCCCAATACCGGCAACATCATCCGCCTGTGCGCCAACACCGGCGCGCACCTGCATTTGATTAAACCACTGGGCTTTGAATTTGACGATCGACGCCTGAAACGCGCCGGACTGGATTATCACGAATTTGCCAATGTGCAGTTGCACGAGACGTTGGCGGAGTTTGTCGCCAATGTTGAACCGGGGCGGCTGTTCGGGTTTTCCACCCATGCAAAGCGCAATGCTTTTGCGGTGAACTATCAGGAAAATGACGCCTTTCTGTTCGGCCCGGAAACCCGGGGACTGTCGGCTGAAATCCGCGAGCAGCTGGGCGGGGATCTTTTACGCCTACCCATGCGCCCGGATAATCGCAGCCTGAATCTGGCCAACAGCGTCGCGGTGGTGGTGTATGAGGCCTGGCGGCAGCAGGGCTTTGCAGGGGCGAGTGGTTGAAGCATTTGTAAATAACGCAGAGGACGCGGAGACGCAGAGTTTTTTACACTGATGTAAATACCAAAGCCGTTCACCCCAAACTTGTCGAAGGACTCACCACGAACGAATGTATCAATCAGCAGTTTCTAAATCTCTGCGCCTCTGCGTCTCCGCGTCCTTTGCGTTAAATACGGGAGTTCAGTTTATCCTGCTGCTTTCTGTGCCTTTGAAATCGCCCGGCAACGCTGTTGATGCAGAGCCTCGGCAATGGCCTTGCCCTTGAGACCCTGCTTGACAAAGGCGTCAGCCTTGATCGCGACGGCGGCTTCAAAGGCTTCGCGAAACAGGCGCGGCTGTTCAAAGTCGGCGTTTTCATAACCGCGGCGGCCGCGGGAATCCGCTTCGCAGGCGAGCAGAAATTGCTCGAAGCGCTCGGGCCGGCGGAAGGCGTCCAGCGCTTCGAGGGTGTTGAGCAGGGTGGCGGGGCGCAGTTCAGCCACGCGGTGATAGTGCAGATGATAGCGGGTCACCAGTACGGCCAGTTCGCGGTAGTCTTTCGGCGCTTTCAGGCGTTGGCAAAGTGTTTCGACCAGCGGTACGCCACGGGCTTCGTGGGCGATGTGTTTCGGCCATTGATCGGCCGGGGTAACGCCCTTGCCCAGATCATGAAGCAGGGCGGCGAAACGAACCTTTGTTTCGGGACTGAGGCGGGCCGCCTGCTCCAGCACCATCAGAGTGTGCAGGCCGGTGTCGATTTCCGGATGATATTTTTCCACCTGCGGCACGCCGAACAGGCGGTCGATTTCCGGGAACAGTACGGCCAGTGCGCCGCAGTCGCGTAACACCTGAATAAATACCGCAGGCTGATCTTCAGCCAGCGCGCGCTGCATTTCCGCCCAGACCCGTTCCGGCACCAGCGCGGCGACCTCGCCGTTATCGACCATCTCACGCATGAGTTGCAGGGTTTCATCGGCCACCCTGAAGCCCAGTCCGGCAAAGCGGGCGGCAAAGCGGGCGATACGCAGAATGCGCACCGGATCTTCGACGAAGGCCGGGGAAACATGGCGCAGCAGACGCGCCTGCAAATCGTGCTGGCCGCCGAAAGGATCGATGATTTCACCGGTGGCGGATTCGGCCATGGCGTTGATGGTCAGATCGCGGCGCGCCAGATCCTGCTCCAGCGTGACCTCGGGGGCGGCGTGAAAGGCAAAGCCGGTATAGCCGGGCGCGGTTTTGCGCTCGGTGCGCGCCAGCGCGTATTCCTCGTGCGTCTGCGGATGCAGGAACACGGGAAAGTCCTTGCCGACCGGACGAAAGCCCGCGTCAAGCAGCGCCTCGGGGGTGGCGCCGATGACGACCCAGTCGCGATCTTTGATGGGCAGACCAAGCAGGCGATCGCGCACGCAGCCGCCAACCCGCCAGACTTCAAAATGTTCAGCCGGATCCATTATTGATCGAGGCGATGCAATTGCTGACGGAGCCGGTCATAGCGACGGTTGTCATTTTGATGCAGAAGGTAAGTGGGAACCACGCTTTCCATGCTGCTGGGATTGATGCCGAAAAAGAGTTGCAGATCATGGTGGCCTTTCGGGCAGACGCTGTCGACCTGCAGTGAGCGGAAGTTGTCCTTTGAAAAGGGCTTGCCGGGAACGTGTTCCAGCAGGCTGGCCTGCAGGCGTGAGAGGCTGTCGCCAAGCGGGTTGATGATGCGTCCCAGCCCCAGCGTCTGATTGACGTATTCCACGATCTCCTGAAGGGTGTAGGTTTTCGGGCCGCAGAGATGGTAACGCTGGCCGTAACTGCTCTGCATGTCGAGGCTGTCGGCAAAGGCCTGCGCCACATCACCGACATAGACCGGGGCAAAACGCGTATAGCCGCAGGCCAGCGGAAAAAGTCCCGGGGTGATTTTTAAAAGACGGGCAAAGCGGTTGATGAAACTGTCGCCGGGGCCAAAAATAACCGAAGGCCGGAAACAGGTTGCCTGCAGATCCCTGGCGCGCATGAGCAGTTGTTCAGCCTCACCCTTGCTGCGCAGATAATAACTGGGCGCGGCGGGATCGGCATTCAGGGCGCTCATGTGCAGCAGTCGATCGACGCCGCGATCATGGCAGGCCTGAATAATATTCCGGGTTAGTTCGACATGCACATGATGAAAACCTTTGCCGTTGTCGCGGCGCTCATTGAGGATGCCAACCAGATTGATCACCGCATCGGCGCGGGTAAAGTGCTGACGCAAAGTGACGATATCATGGACATCCGCTTTTATCAGTTCAACGCCGGAGAGCATGCGTAAATCGCGATGCCGTTGCGGGTGGCGTGAGAGGACGCGAATATGGCGTCCCTGTTTTGATAAAAGATAGAGCAGGCGGCGACCGACAAAGCCGGTGCCGCCTAACAGACAAAGAGTATTGTGCATGATGATATTTCCGCTTCTAAAACAAAAATTCTGCTGCCGCGAAGTATAGAGGAAAACGCTTCGACCAATATAGTGATAATATCAGGTACAGCCTGCAGTTTGGCGTCTATACTGTTCTTTGATAATGAAATTTCCCATTTTCAAGCGCAAGGAGAAAGCATGAGTTTCAAGGTGATAAACCCGGCTACCGGGGAACAGATCAGGACAATTCCAGCCTGGGATGAGACAGAGATTGAATCCGCGCTGACCGAGGTGGCGGCAGCGACCCCAGCCTGGGCGGCGACGCCGATGGCCGAGCGTTGCGCCTTGATGGGTAAGGCCGGCGAAGTGTTGCGCCGAAATATAGAAACCTATGCGGCGACGATATCAGAAGAAATGGGCAAGCTGATCAAGGATGCGCGCGCCGAAGTGGAAAAGTGCGCGACGGTTTGTGATTTTTACGCCGAAAACGGCCCCAAGTTCCTCGCCGATGAAAAGTTAGCCTCCGACGCCAGCGACAGTTATGTCGCCTACCTGCCGCTGGGCACGGTGCTGGCGGTGATGCCCTGGAATTATCCCTTCTGGCAGGTAATGCGCTTCGCCGCGCCGGCGCTGGTGGCGGGGAATACCGGGGTGCTCAAACATGCCTCGAATGTGCCGCAATGCGCACTGGCGCTGGAGCAGGTTTTTAGCGAAGCGGGCTTTCCCACCGGTGTGTTTCGCAGCCTGATGATCCGCGCATCACAGGTGAAAAAGGTGATCGAGGATCCGCGCATCCATGCGGTGACCCTGACCGGCAGTGAGCCGGCGGGACGTCAGGTGGCGGCGACCGCTGGTGGAGTGCTGAAGAAATGCGTGCTGGAGCTGGGTGGATCGGACGCCTTTATTGTGCTGGAAGATGCGGACTTGGACGAGGCGGCGAAATGGGCGGTGGCCTCGCGCTTTTTGAACAGCGGGCAGAGTTGTATCGCCGCCAAGCGTTTTATTTTGGTGGATGCCATTGCGGAGGATTTCCTGAGCCGTTTCAAGGCCGGGGTGGAAGCGCTGCAGGCCGGCGATCCGATGGATGAGAACACCAGTCTTGCGCCAATGGCGCGGGAGGATTTGCGCGATGAATTGCATGAGCAGGTGAGCAAAAGCCTCGCGGCGGGCGCGGTCGCTTTGACCGGTTGTCAGCCGTTGGAGCGGCCCGGCGCCTATTATGCCGCTTCAATTCTGGATCGGGTGGAGCCGGGCATGTTGGCTTACGATAATGAATTATTCGGCCCGGTGGCGATCGTGATTCGCGCCCGGGATGAAGAGGATGCCCTGCGCATCGCTAATGACAGCCCCTATGGACTGGGCGGCAGCGTCTGGACCCGGGATGCCCGGCGCGGCGCGGCGTTGGCGCGGCGGATGGAATCCGGCAGCACCTTTGTGAATGGTATGGTGAAAAGCGATCCGCGCCTGCCTTTTGGCGGCATTAAAAACTCGGGCTATGGCCGGGAGTTATCGCGGCATGGGATTCAGGAGTTTGTGAATGTAAAGACTATCTGGGTGAAATAAACCGGATCGAATGTTCTTAATTGCAACTGGAATCTACCTGCTGCTGGGCGCGCTCGCCGGGGTGCTGGCCGGTTTGCTGGGGGTGGGCGGCGGTCTGATTATTGTTCCGGTGCTGGCCTGGGTTTTTGCCCATCAGGGGTTTAATCCAGACGTCATTATGCACATGGCGATCGCCACTTCGCTTGCCACTATCGCGCTGACTTCCCTGTCTTCCATGCGTGCGCATCATAAGAAAGACGCGGTGCGCTGGAGGGTGTTTGCACAACTGAGTCCGGGCATTGTACTGGGGGCGTTGGCGGGAGCGGCGATTGCCGAGCAAACGCCAGGCCGTGCGCTGGCGGTTTTTTTCGGCCTGTTTGAGTTGGGGGTGGCGGCGCAGTTGATCATGGATCGGCGTCCCGCGCCGGGACGGCGTCTGGCCGGACGTGTTGCGCAGTTTGTCGCCGGGATCGGGATCGGTCTGATTTCAGCGATTGTGGGCATTGGTGGTGGAACTCTAACTGTCCCCTGGCTGATATGGAACCGGCTGACTGTACAGGAAGCGGTCGCCACCTCCAGCGCCTGTGGTTTTCCCATCGCACTGGCGGGAGTGAGCGGTTTTTTGCTTGCCGGTGCAAATACCGGGATCGCATACAGCAGCAGTTATATTTACTGGCCGGCCTTTGTCGTGGTTTCAATCGCCAGCATTATGTTCGCTCCGCTTGGCGCGAGCCTTGCGCATCGAATCAGTGGATCAAAATTAAAACGCGGTTTTGCTCTGTTTCTGTTGATAATTGGCGTATTGATGTTGCTCCGTCAGCCGTAGGTGAAGTTAAGGTGAATGAGATCAAAAATCGATGAAAACAAGTCAGTCTGTTAAGCTTTAAGGAAGCTCTGATTAATTCCGCCG
>WFVC01000002.1 GCA_015491815.1 Gammaproteobacteria bacterium
ATTCGGTTAAGATTTTGTTAGATTCCAGTGGTTCTCACTAAATACTGATTAGACTGATTGAAATGCAAAGCGTAAAATTTCACTATTGTAAATTTATTGTTTGGAGAAATTATTATGCTCTCAAAATTAGTAATTGGTCTGGTTTTTCTTGTCTCTCAGACTGTTTCTGCCTCTCCTTTTCCACAGGTGTTAATTGAATCATTCGATGATGCGAAGGTTGTTATTTATGTTAACGAGAGTGATATTAGCAATGCACCGAAATGGCAGCCCTCTGATGGTGCGCCGCCACTCAGTGTGAAAAATCTTATTCGTGATATTAAAAAATGGAATACCAGTAATCCTGAATTTGCAAACTCCACCATTAATGAGTTTGAATTAAAGCCTATTGTTCACCATGAAAAACAGAATCGCTGGTATTATCTGGTTGAGATGAAAACTAATAAAAATGGTTCATCGAATACACATTATCTTGCGGTATTAATGAATGGAAAGGTTCTGGCGGCAGTAAAAGAACCTGCTTCGTATAAATGATTAAGGCGCCAGCTAAATTATAGCTTTAGAATTCTTCCTTACCCTGCTTCAACAGGGGGTGCACAAGTTTTTCAAAGTCTTTGGGCGACAGATATTGCAGCACTGTTCGCCCGTCCTCATCCTGTGCTATATCCAGCCCCTGTGTTGGATAGAGCCAGTGCAGGGTTCTGTTTTTAGTTTCACGAATACGCCGAGCGGGTTCACCAAAGCGCGCCTGTAACAGGCTGGTGTCCAGTTTTGTTTTTGGCAGGTAAGTGATTGAGCTAATCGCTGACTCCTTAACGCGCAGCAGATCATCTGGATGCAGGGTGACTTTGCGGCTGCCATCGCCCAGAGTGCTGATGCGTATGCCGCGGTTATAAATTGCATTCATTTCATCTTCAGGAATTAACACCGAAAGCACAAGTTTGGCGCGCAGCCCGGCAAGGCTGGTATTGTTAAAATAAACCTCGATGACTCGTCTGTCTTCGGGAGAAACAAACAGGCTGACTTCGGCATTTTCCTGAAAACGGCGAATGGCGTCATTTACCGTACTTTTTCCCAGCAGTAGATCAAATACGCGAATATGACCGTCAGCTGTTGTTTCAATTTGCCAGGGCAGGCTTTGCGGCTGACGCACAGGCGCTTTTTCTCTGAGGGGAAAATAAATTGCAATTGCAATCGCCAGCAAGCTAAATCCCAGAATACTGATAAAAATTCGTCCCGGCTTCATTTGTTGTCAATCCTCAATTCATCCGGAGCGGGAAATGCTTTGACCAGATAGTCGGGCACTTTACCCAGACGCGCCTGATGCATGGCGTCAGATTCCATAACAATAAGTGCGAGCACCGTGAACATGGTTGGTAATACACCGACGCCGGCAAAGGCATAGTGCTGAGGTTTAGGCTCACCGCCTGAGATGACAAGAACAGCGCTAATAACCAGCCCCATAATCGCCAGCATGGCGATGAACAGGCGACTGCGCCGAGCGCCGATTTGCCAGTGGCACTTCACGAACCAGGGATCCTGAATGAGGGCGCGGCGAGCCCGATAAAGGATGTATATCAATATAGCCATTGAGATAGAGGGAGTGACCAGCATTAACAGAGGATAGCTCCCGGCCATGCCGAGTAGACCAACAAAAAGCAGAATATGGTTAGTGATTAAATTAACCAGAAACAATTCGTGGGGATGGCGGGCTAATTTCTTGTCTTTTTCGGGGATATTGAACTGCATATGGGCAATATACTGTCGATTTTTGAGTAAATGTGGGAAATAGGTAAAAAATATCTGAATACAACTTGAAAGAATAACATGAATACAGCTTGAGAGCAGCGCAGGCGTTTCAGTCCTGCCTGCGTATATTAATATTTTCAAGTTAACAGCCGATATGAAAGGAAAGCTATAAGTGTTTGCTTTTCTGTAAATTTTTTAATCGCCTGACTAAGGAGAAATGACTTGTCGTATTATCCGTATGCAGCAAACAGCATGCTGGCGAAAGCCGCCATGGTGAGCAAAAGATGAGACTACTCTGGCATACCGTGCTGGTGTTGCTTGTGTCCGTTGCCCTGCAAGAGGCGGCGCACTCAGCCAATTCGGTGATGAAAAAAAATGATGTCCGGGTCTTGATCGATGTTTCCGGGAGTATGAAACAAAATGATCCGCATAAATTGCGCGCCCCCGCGCTTCGTTTACTGGTTGGATTATTGCCGGATGGTTCGAAGTCGGGTGTCTGGACTTTTGCGCAGTATGTCAACATGCAGGTCAAATATGGCCGTGTGGATAAGCACTGGAAAAAAATGGCGCGGACTGAATCTGAAAAAATTCACTCGCGAGGTTTATATACGAATATCGAAGAGGCATTAATCCGCGCCTCGTTTGGCTGGATAAAGCCTGATCCTGAAATACGTCGCAACCTTATCTTGTTAACTGACGGTATGGTCGATATTTCCCGCGATGCAAAGAAAAATGCGGCTTCACGGGAACATATTCTGAAAAATATTATTCCCCGGCTAAAAAAGGCGGGGGCGAAAATTCATGCCATCGCCCTGTCAGAAGGGGCTGATAAAGCCTTATTGAAACAGATTAGTGCGCAAACGGGTGGTCGTTATATTGAAGTCGACAGCGCCGGTTCACTTGAACGCGCGTTCCTTAAATTATTTGAACAAACCGCCCCCGCGGACAGCCTGCCGATTAAGGATAATCGATTCAAGGTTGATACCAGCGTGCAGGATATGACGGTGCTGGTATTCAGAAAAGATGCCGGGCCGGTTGTACTGATGTCACCACAAGGCGACGCCTTTGATTATCAGCAGCACCCGAATAATTTCAGCTGGCATCAGGAACAGTCCTATGAACTGGTCACCATAAAGAAACCGGCTGCCGGTGAGTGGCGGCTAAAGGGCTCGGTTGATCCGGATAACCGGGTTATGATTGTGACCAACCTGAAGCTCAACACGAATGAATTAACCCCCAGTATTCTTGCCGGGGATGAATTGCAGATTGAAGCGGAACTACTGGATGAAGGAAAGCGTATCCGCCGTCAGTCATTTCTGAATCTGGTTGAATTCGATGTTGTTGTGAATGGCGAACACCATTATCCAATGCAGGACACAGGCAAGGGCGCGGATAACAAAAGGCGGGATGGCCGTTATAGCGCAGATCTTTCAGGAAGGCTGGCGGGTGGCGAACAGTCGTTAATAATACGCGCCAAAGGACCGACCTTTGAACGGGAGTTCCGTTATGCCGTGGATAATTTTCTCAGCATCATTGATATCAAATTAAGTGAGGATGAGGCTGCAGAGCACTTTTATTTATCAATTATTCCACACATGGAAATTCTTGATCCGGAAAGCCTGCAGGTTCAGCTTGAGCTTGAAGGCGAGGGACCTCTTGCCATTCAGGCGGAGCCGGGCGGAGTCTGGGTAAGTGAAATAAGTAAAAGCAAAGAAGGTGAATTTCTCATTATTCGCGTGCATGGAAAACGTCACACTGGGGCGGCGCTGGAGACAGAGATAAAGAAAAAGCTTGTACTGAATACGGTGAAGTCCGGACATCAGGACACGCAGGCGTCATCAGAATATGAGCGCGAGGATAATGAAACTGAACATGCCGAGGCCGAATCTCATACGGATGAAGCTACGGAGGAAGAAGGGGAGGAAGAAACAAACTGGATTCTTATCGGCTGGGTGACGATGGTCATCAACCTGATTATCGGCATCATCGGCGTCCTCGGATTCCAGTTCTGGAAGAAAAAGAAAGCCGCGCAGGATGAAGAAGATGACAAAGACGTCGCATTATGAATGAATTTTACTCCAGTCTGTTTTTGCTGATAAGTGAAATCGGCGTCATTCTTTTTCTGATTCTTGGAAGCATCCTGTTTTTAGCAAAAAAAAGGAAAATAAAAGACAAAGCTCTGGCCATGACGCTGGTTAATAAAATAAAAAACGCAGAGCCGGAAAAACGTGAAAAATTACTGGCCATGTTGAAAGATGAATATGGTTATGATGATGAAAAAGCGCAGAAAAAAATAGAACTGCTGATTGACAGTGAAAAAGTGCTGTACAGCGATTTATTAGAAATATTCCTTAAGAAAGATCGCGACAGAATATCAAGGTTTGACGAAAACCTTAATGAACTGATTGCTTCATATCAGAGTGTCAATGAGGGGGGCGGGGATAAGAACAATGCAGAACAGGGCAGTGAAAAAGGTTCAACGGTTGTGCTTATGCGTGAAGAAAACACGAGTTTGCGTGAGGCGAACGCTAAATTGAAAAAAGATCTGGATGCGGCCATGCAAACAATGGAATCCATGATGTCTGAATACGCCTCCATGTATGAAGGCGGGCAAAAGGATGGTGAGCAACGCATGAAAAACGAGATGTTTAAATTACGTCAGGTTATAGAAAAAAAACCGGAAGAGGATGATCTTGTTGATGAGGTTGGCGATCTCGATATTGTGATTGAAGAAATTGATCTGGATGAAAAGGGAGAGCTTGGAAAATAAGGTAACCTTGATCTGTGTTGCATGCTGGGATTCATTTGAGGTTAATTTACAGTAGAATAAAGGCCGGTATTAATGTGATAATACCGGCCTTTATCATTTGGAAAGTAAAAGTTATTCCAGTTAACTACGGAAGTAGAACATGGCTGTTATCTGGCGGAAAAGACATGAAGGCTCAACTTATGAAGTCAGGGCGGCGGGTCGAAGTCGACGACTTTACACCAATGGTGTTTTTCATACGCAATATAATCCGGCGCGGGTTGTGATCGGCGGTATATGGGATTTACTTATGATTCCCGCATTTTTTAAGCCGGTTGAAGATATTAAACGGGTTCTGGTGCTGGGAGTTGGAGGGGGAGCGGTAATTCGGCAATTAAACCGCTTTGCTTCACCGGGTATTATAATTGGAGTCGAACTTAACCCTGTTCATTTGTATGTGGCAAGAAAATATTTTGGTGTAGATTGTTCTGAAGCCGAGTTGATTGAGGCTGATGCTTTTAGCTGGTTATCTGATTATGATGGGCCGCCTTTTGATCTTATCATCGAAGATTTATTTTCTGAAGAAGACGGCGAGCCCGTTAGAGCGGTGGCAGCGAACAGCAAATGGTTAAAAATAATCACCCAAAACCTAAACCAAAATGGAATGTTGGTGATGAATTTTATCAGCCTGGAAACACTAAAGTCCTGTGCATTATTGTCAAAAAATAAAAATACGCCTTACCATTCCGCCTTTCATCTAAGTATGCCGATTTATGATAATGCTATCGGCGTGTTTTTAAAATTCAAGGCGTCCAGTACTGATTTAAGAATGAACCTTAAATCCCAGCCAAAACTTGGCGCGAGTTTGAATAACAATAATCTTAATTATTCAATCCGAAAATTATTTTAACAAAGCCTCAAATAGAAACATGTTATTGAAATGGCGCGCCCGACAGGAGTCGAACCTGTGACCCCCGCCTTCGGAGGGCGGTACTCTATCCAGCTGAGCTACGGGCGCTTATATGAGGAACTGATTATAGCGCGATATGGGGGGTTCGTCTAAGGGCGCTTAGTCGGCCAGCATTTCCCGCAGGTTGGCAAGGTGCGCCTGGCCTCGTTGCTGGCGTTCTTCGGGATCCATTTCCACGCCTTCTCCGGCCCATTGCAGATCATCAGCGGGGAGTTCATCGATAAAACGGCTGGGGGCGCAGTCGCTGGTTTCGCCGTAGCGCTTGCGTTTTTTGGCAAAGCTGATGGTCAGATTTTTCTGCGCGCGAGTGATGCCGACATAGGCCAGTCGGCGTTCTTCTTCGATATTGTCTGTTTCAATGCTGTTGCGGTGGGGCAGTAGTTCTTCTTCCACGCCGACCAGATAGACGTAGGGGAATTCCAGACCTTTGGCCGCATGCAGGGTCATGAGACTCACCTGATCGCCGCGTTCGTCTTCGTTTTCGCGCTCAAGGGTATCCAGCAGGGTGAGCCGGGCGACCAGATCGCCAAGACCGGCATCGGGGCTGGTTTTCGCCATCCGCTTTAGCCAGCCTGTCAGTTCTTTAATATTTTCGATGCGACGGTTAGCCTGTCCTTCGTCTTTGCTGTTATCAATCAGCCAGCGATCATAATCAATTTCACGCAGCATGAGGTTGATGGTTTCGATGGGATCGTCGTTTTCGGCTTTGTGCGCCAGCGCCAGTATCCAGTCACAAAAAGACTTCAGGCGCTCGCTTGCGCGCGCCGGCAAATGCTGGGTCAGGCCCAGTTCAAAGCAGGCATTGAAGAGGCTGCTGTTGCGTTCGCCGGCATAGTGGGAAAGTTTCTCCAGCGTACTCGGACCGATTTCCCGGCGCGGAGTATTGATGATGCGAATAAAGGCATTGTCGTCTTCGGGGTTGGCCAGCAGTCGCAGGTAGGCCATGATGTCCTTGACTTCCGCGTAGGCGAAGAAGGACAGGCCGCCGCTTAAATAATAGGGCACGTCGTGTTCGCGCAGCACGCGTTCGAACAGGCGCGACTGAAAGTTGCCGCGATAAAGAATGGCGTAGTCTTTGAACCGGCTGCGGTTGACAAATTTATGATGCAGCAGTTCGGAGACGATCTGTTCGGCTTCGGCTTCTTCGTTGGCGATGCGCAGCACCCGGATGGGATCGCCGTGGCCCAGATCGCTCCAGAGTTTTTTCTCGAAGATATGTGAGTTGTTGGCGATCAGGGTGTTGGCGGCATGCAGAATGCGTCGGGTGGATCGGTAATTCTGTTCCAGTTTGATGATTTCAAGGCCGGGAAAATCCTGTTTCAGCAGCGCCATGTTTTCCGGTTGCGCGCCGCGCCAGGTATAGATGGATTGATCATCATCGCCGACCACGGTCAGGTTGCCGCGCACGCCGGTCAACATTTTCACCAGTTCGTACTGGGCCGTATTGGTGTCCTGGTATTCATCGACCAGCAGGTGGCGGATACGATTCTGCCAGTGTTCCAGCACCTCGGGATGTTCTCTGAACAGCAGTGCGGGCAGCATGATCAGATCATCGAAATCCACGGCGTTGTAGGTTTTAAGATGGTGGTTATATTGTTCATATAATGAGGCGGCGGCGGTAAACAGCGCATCGCCATTCGCTTCACTGAGCGCCTGCGCCGGCTGGATGAAGGCGCTTTTCCAGTTGGAAATTTGCCACAGGGTTTTTTCCGCCTGATTATCGTGATCGCCGAAGGTTTTTTTCATCAGCTCTTTAAGCAGGGCGATGCTGTCGGTGTTGTCATAAATGGAAAAGCCCGGTTTATAGCCCAGGGTTTTGAGTTCGTGGCGAATAATGTCCAGACCCAGTGTGTGAAAAGTTGAAACCCGCAGCCCTTTGCTCTGATCTTTATTCAGCAGTTTTTTGACCCGGTTTTTCATTTCCCGCGCAGCCTTGTTGGTAAAGGTCACGGCTGCGATATTGCGGGCGTCGATGTCACAGTCCTGAATCAGGTAGGCGATTTTCTGAGTGATGACCCGGGTTTTGCCGCTGCCGGCGCCGGCAAGGACAAGCGAGGGACCATTAATATGTTTAACCGCGGCTAACTGGCGGGGATTCAGCTTGTCTGGCATGGGGGTGACGGGTCGTTACATTATTGCGAAGGCGTCATTGTAGGGGCTGACCTGTCAAAGGTCGAGATTGACATTTGCCGGAAAGCCCGGCGTGATTGAACGAGCAGGAAAAGAACAGGCGCATCATGCCGATGCGCCTGCGGGGTTAAATATGATGACTGAACTGGAGATGGGGGGCGTCAGCCATGAGATCAGCAAAATCCTCACCGCTTAAATGCACCAGCTCGGTATGATTGCCGGCTTCAAAATAAATCTCGTCGCACGTATTCAGGCTCTCATCGACGACGGCCTCATAGCCAAAGGCCTTGACCATCGGGGGAATGGCGCCGGTGGCGCAGTCTTCAAACATGTCCTTGATTTCATTTTCAGTGGCGAGCTGCAGATCGCGTCCCAGTTCTTCGCTCAGGGTTTCGATTTCAACTTTATGGGTGGCGGGCAGAACCGCCATCAGATAACCGGCTTCGTCTTCAAGCACGACGCATTTTGCCAGCTTTTCACCGGGAATGTGCGCGACTTCAGCCGTACGCATGCTGCCACCAATCCAGGGGTGATGCACCAGCTCATAATCGACGCCTTCCCACTCCAGATATTCCAGTAATGAGATTGACATTGCCATAGTTATGTCCTCCTGTTTCGCCCCGAATGGTGTTCGAGGTATCTACAACTATAGACGAATCTGGAATCACTGCTGGTGGTTTTAAGGAGAAAATAAACCTCATAAAAACTGGATTTTCATGTTCAGAAATTTGTTTATTCGCCGATGTATCCTGTATTGAAAAATGCCATAAGGAGTTAATAATGACGAATAAAATCAAGGTAGCCCTGTTAGGGCTGGGAAATGTTGGTGAGAAGTTTGCTGAACATTTTCTGGAGCAAATTCAGGAAGGTAAACGACCGATTGAGATTGTGGCTGTCGCCCATCATCATACCGATTCGCCGGTGGCGCTGGGGTTTTCCCAGAACGGGGTGCCGGTTTATGAAGATGCCGCCGAAGTCATTAAAATGGGGGAAAATGTCGATATCATCTTTGATTTGACGGGAAGTAGTGAGGTGCGTCAAAACCTGCGCAAGGGGATGATGGACAGTGGCAATAAGCATACGGTTATTGCTCCCGAGGTTTTCGCCAATTTACTGTGGATGTTTTTCGATGAAGATGTCCTGCTTGAAGGGCGTCGCGCAGGGGGATATTAAATCAGCGTCTCAGCCTTATTTGCCGATACCCAATCGCCTCGGCAAGGTGGGAGGACTGAATTTTTTCACTACCGGCCAGATCGGCAATCGTGCGCGCGACTTTCAGAATCCGGTGGTAGGCGCGGGCGGATAAATCCAGTTGCCGGCCGGCCTGTTCAATCAGGGTTTCACCGGCCTTATCCAGATGACAAACGGTTTCAATCGCGGCGTTATTCAGACGACTGTTGATGATGGAACTGCGTTTGATCTGATGGCTTCGCGCCTGCTGAACCCGGGCGCGGACGTCTGCGCTGGTTTCTTCCTTTGTTTCTTTTTTCAGAACCTCAAGCGATACGGCGGGCACGTCAATATGCATATCAATGCGATCCAGCAAAGGGCCGGAAATTTTGCTTCGATAGCGTTCGATTTGTTGCGGAGTGCAGTGGCAACGGCCATCCTCTTGACCGGCATAACCACAGGGGCAGGGATTCATGGTGGCGACCAGCTGGAAGCGGGCCGGAAACTCCGCCTGTTGGGTCGCGCGGGAGATGGTGATGCGGCCTGATTCCAGCGGTTCGCGCAGCACCTCCAGCACCTTGCGATCGAACTCCGGCAATTCATCCAGAAACAGCACGCCGTTATGCGCGAGTGAAATTTCTCCCGGCCGGGGCTGACTGCCGCCGCCGACCAGCGCAACGGCTGACGCAGTGTGATGGGGATTGCGGAAAGGGCGTTGTCTCCAGCGGCAAATGGAAAAGCCCTGTGGGCTGACAGAATAGACGGTGGCGCTTTCGATGGCCTCATTTTCACTCATTGCGGGCATGATCCCCGGCAGACGGCTGGCGAGCATGGTTTTGCCGGTGCCGGGCGGGCCGCTCATAAGCAGACTGTGCCCGCCGGCGGCGGCGATCTCAAGCGCGCGGCGGGCATGGGGCTGGGCTTTAACATCGGCCAGATCGGGATACTGAAGCGGGCCGGTCGCAAGATCCGGCTGATGAAAGGCCAATGTCTGCCGGCCGGCAAGATGGGCGCAGACATCCAGCAGATGATTGGCGGGAATAATCTCTACACCTGAAATCAGCGCGGCTTCATCGGCATTGGCCGAGGGCAGCACCAGTTTGCGTTGCATTTCACGGGTGTGCAGCGCCGCAGGCAGCATGCCGTGCACCGGTCGCAATTCACCGGATAGCGCCAGTTCTCCGAAAAATTCATAGTTATCGAGTGATTGCCGGGGGAGCTGGCCGGAGGCGGCAAGGATTCCCAGTGCGATAGCCAGATCAAAACGGCCGCTGCCCTTGGGCAGATCCGCCGGGGCGAGGTTGATGGTGATGCGGCGGGCGGGAAATTCGAACTGACTGTTGAGCAGCGCGGCGCGCACCCGATCCTTGCTTTCCTTGACCTCGGTGTCCGGCAGACCAACGATGGATAACGCCGGCAGGCCGTTGGCCAGATGGGTTTCGACGTGAACTAACGGAGCATCAATACCGCAT
>WFVC01000003.1 GCA_015491815.1 Gammaproteobacteria bacterium
AGATTAGGGATACAAGGCACAAGAGAAAATGCAGGATTAGATATTAGCATATTGATCGCAGAGAACGCAGAGGCACAGAGACGCGGAGAAAAAAATTATTTTCCTTTGTGTTCTCTGCGTTAAATACAGACCCTAGCCTGAAACAAAAATAATAACCGCATAACGCAGGGTTTTTCCTGCAGCAATAAAGACCAGGCTGAGGAAAAAATTCATTTTCAGCCAGCCCGCCACCAGACATAAAGGATCACCCACAACCGGCAGCCATGATAATAATAATGCCGGTGTCCCCCAACATTGCAAATGCTCAAATGCGCGCTGATGCTTTGACTTTAACGCGCGCAATGGGTATTTCCATACGATAAGTCGCCCCAGTCCCCACGAGGACAAGCCGCCCAGCGTATTGCCAACAGACGCCACCAGTAACAATACAGCGGGTGAATGATTTGCAGACGCGCTCAGATACGCCAATACTGCTTCCGAACCACCGGGAAACAATGTGGAGGAAATAACGGCGCTGGTAAATAGCGTCCAGAGAGATAGATCCATAAAAGCAGAATAAAGGGAAAAGATGCAAGATAAAAGGGGATGCTTCTTTTCCCCTGTATCCTGTATCTGCCCAATAAAAAACGGGACCCGAAGGTCCCGTTTAATTTACAACAATACGATGATAATCAAACCATCGTCAGATCGCTTTGCTTAGAAAGAAACCTGATACTGAACCAGAATGGCGCTGTCGGTATAACCTTTAGCAGTACCATTATAGGTTGTAGTTGCATCGATATCATCGCCACTAACCACAACGTAGTTCAGCTGCAAACGACCGTTGGTCTTGTTGCTACCCAGGAAGATATTGGCGCCCAGGTAGGTGTTACCCAGATCAGTGCTTGTGCCTGAAGCAGGACTACGGCTAGCCTGGTAGTGACGAATAATACCTTCAAACATCTTGCTGAACTGATAACCCAGATGCAGGAACCAGACATCTTCTTTGTCATTGGTTACATTTTTGACATTATCACCTTTAATGTACTCAAACTTACCGGTAATCGGGCCACGCTTATAAGCCATTGCAAAATCAATAACATCATAATCGCTGGAACCTGAAGCACTGGTGGCAGAACTACCATAGGACAGTTCGGCATGCATCAGCTTACCCATGTCATAAGATACACGAGCGGCAATGGTGTTATCTTTACCTGTAGTGCCAGATCCAAATGCGCTAGAACGATCAGACGGGTTACCGTAGAACAGGTCATAACCGATGCCACCCGCGATCTTGCGACCACTCAGCATGGCGCCAGCAGCACGTTCCAGAACCAGTTTCTTTTCCATGCCACGCTTGGTGATGTCCAGTTTTTTACCGGACAGATTGAAATCCATGCCCACAGGTGTTTTGAACTGACCCAGTTTAACGGAAGCAGCATTGCTGAACTTGTAGCCGGCAAAAGCATCTTTGATGATTTTATCCAGGGTAGCGCCAGCGGCACCGGCTGTTGCATCAGTTTCATTAAAATCTACCTGCAATCCACCGAAAACATTACCGTCTTTCAGCTTGTAACCGATACGAACACGGTCAGCGCCAAAAACCAAGCCATCATTAGGCTTATCCTGGCTCAGGCTTTCAGCTTTGATCTGTGAAAAACCAAACCATTTGGACTGGACACCAGCATTGGCAGCCAGAGGGGCGGCCAGGCCGGCAGTAACGCTTGCAGCAACGGCAAGAGCAATCAGTTTATTGTTCATTATGAACTCCTTAAGGATTTAAAATTATTGAATCAGATTTAAGTACTCATTCAGGAACGATTTATAGCCCACTGTTGGCGCAGATGCAACATTTATTTTACAAAAATACAACAGGATTCAACTGTGTTGCATTTTTGCTACAGTTCGATATGCCAGAATAGCGCAGAAACTAAATCGTAGGTCATACTGGGAAAATAAGGTAGACGATAGACAAATGCTACTTTGTTGTATTTTTGCCACGCACAAAAAAGCCCCGAACGGGGCTTTATATGATATTTGGCTGGGGAACAAGGATTCGAACCTTGATTAGCGGAGTCAGAGTCCGCTGTCCTGCCGTTAGACGATTCCCCAATAAACTCAGATAAAAGGTACATGGGAAAAGATACAGGTGGGTAATATTGCCTGTTACTGAGCTCACGCTTACTGAGTCAACTTGCTAATCAGACTTTGCAACATTTTGCTAATCACGACTGATTCGAGTAAGAAGCTCCCCAGTTGCCCACGTTCCTGCAACTCAAATTCTTTGGCAAGATAAAGTTGTGTTCTTAACTCGCCACAAGATCCTTTCGCAATTTTCAGGAAGCGCACATACTCCTTCCTTGAATTACGCTCATAACCTTCTGCAATATTTGATGGTACAGATAACGCAGAGCGGGTAATTTGATCCTTAAATCCCCAGTCCCGACTGTCTTTAAATGCCTTATAAACGTCTACACAAAGCCGTGAACTGCGTTTCCATACTTTACAAGTCTTCGAAGGCATCCATGCCCAACTTGTATCCTGTATCTTTTAGCCTGTATCTACTGTTTAACGTTTAGAGTACTGCGGACGTTTACGCGCCTTATGCAGACCGACTTTCTTGCGTTCGACTTCACGGGCATCGCGGGTAACGTAACCGGCTTTGCGTAACGGGCTGCGCAGCTCTTCGTTGTAGCAAATCAGCGCACGGGTAATGCCGTGGCGAATCGCGCCGGCCTGGCCGTTGTTGCCGCCACCTTTGACGAAAACCTTGATATCGAGGTTGTCCAGCATATCGGCGACCTGCAGCGGCTGGCGAACCAGCATGCGGTTGGTTTCGCGGCCGAAATACTGATCCAGCGAACGATTGTTAACCTCGATATTGCCGCTGCCTGCACTTATATATACGCGTGCGGTGGAACTCTTGCGGCGACCTGTACTGTAATATGTTTCTGCCATGATGCGTCCTTAAATTTCCAGCACTTTAGGCTGCTGGGCGGTATGCTGATGTTCAGATCCGGCATACACCTTGAGTTTGCGATACATTGCACGGCCAAGACTGTTCTTGGGCAACATACCCTTCACAGCGGCTTCAATGATGCGCTCCGGATGCTCGGCGCGCTGCTTCTCCAGGGAAATGGTCTTCAGACCACCCGGATAGCCGGTATGCCGGTAATAATTTTTGCCTTTTTCTTTATTGCCGGTGACGGCAACCTTTTCCGCATTGATCACGACGATATAATCGCCGGTATCCACATGGGGAGTATATTCGGGCTTATGTTTGCCGCGCAGACGGCGGGCTATTTCAGTGGACAGACGTCCAAGAACCTTGTTCTCGGCATCGATCACATACCAGTCGCGTTTGACGGTTTCTGGCTTTGCACTAACGGTTTTCATGCTGTTGCGCCTTTAGAGATAAATCGCGTTCCAAAAAGAGGCGGAATGGTACTGAAATCAGGGCAAAGATACAAGGGCAAACCGGCTCTGATTGACCGTTTCCTCAATTTTGTTTGGCTAACCACCCGACGGACACAAATTTCAGGCAAAAAAATAGCGCGGTAAAGGGGGTAACCGCGCTTTAAAAATAACCACCATAAGGAGGATGGAGGAGTCAAAAACTGTAAATCAGTGGTTATTAATATAAGTAATTTATTATATTCTGTCAACAATACGCGCGATTAATTTCACAAACAGGCGCAAATTTATTTTAAGTCTTTGAATAAAAAGGGGATTTATAAACGGGAATTTTGAGCCATATCCTGTTAAAGCGCAGAAAAGCCCTCAATCAGCTGATTTTTTAGCGTATTCAACTGCCCGTGAAAGAAATGCCCGGCGGAATCTATCTTTATAAACCGCGCACCGGGCTGACGTTGCGCGACCCAGTCCGCCACCGCCGCTGCGGACACAACCTCATCCTCCCCGCCCTGAATGACCATCAAGGGCATGCTCACCGCCGGGATGAGGCTGAAATCGTACATATCGACCGGGGGGGCTACCAGCAGCAGTCGCGCCGCCTGCAGTTCAGTCGCGGATTTCAGCGCAATCCATGCGCCAAAGGAAAACCCCGCCAGCCACAGCGGCGAGGCGGGAAAACGCGCCTGCGCCCATTTGACCACCGCCAGCAAGTCCTCAGTTTCCCCCACGCCATGATCAAATTCCCCGGTCGAGCGCCCCACGCCACGAAAGTTGAAACGCACGGTATGCGCGCCCAGTTCCTTAAATCCGCCCGCCAGAATATGCACCACCTTGTTAGTCATGGTTCCGCCATAGACCGGGTGGGGATGACAGATTATCGCCAGCGGGGCCGGCGGGCTCATCGAGCCCGTTTCCGGCTGCGACTCAAGCCGCGCTTCAATCTCGCCGGCGGGACCGGGGATCAATATTTCAGACATGTTGGCTTACTTTAGCCGCAGGCGTTCAACCACCTGCCCCTGCTGCAAATGCTGTTCGATGATCTCATCAATATCTTCTTCATCAATCCAGGTGTACCAGACACATTCAGGATAAACCACGACCACCGGCCCCTTTTCACAGCGGCCGAGACAACCGGCGCTGTTGACGCGCACGCCTCCCTCGCCATTTAAACCCAGCGCCTTGATGCGCTGCTTGGCATAGTCACGCATTTTTTGCGCATTAAAACGCGCGCAACAGGGCTCGCCCGCTTCGCGCTGGTTACAACAGAAAAAGACGTGGTATTTGAAAAACGGTTTGTTCATATTGCGCCCGAAAAATATAAAAACAAAGCAGGCGAACAATACCGTATAATTCCGCCCCGAGATAGCCGTACTGAATTGATCGACTCTATTTGGCCACTGTACTGAATCAGGGAATTCCGCCTCGCTTGAACGACTACGACGACATCCTTCGCCTCGCTGACCATTGCGTGAAATGCGGCCTGTGCCTGCCCCAGTGCCCCACTTATCAACTCAGCCGCAATGAGAATGAATCACCGCGTGGGCGCATCGCCCTGATGCAGGCGCTCGCCGCTAATCAGCTCGATGCCCGTGACGACAGCCTGTACCGGCATCTGGACAACTGCCTGCTCTGCCGCCGCTGTGAATACGTCTGTCCCTCCGGCGTACAGTACGGCCGCATCATGGACAGGGCGCGGGAACACATCACTCAGCAGCGCCCCCCTTCACGAAGCGAAAAATTCGGCCGGCAACTCCTGTCACGGCACATGCCGGGGGTTTATCAGGCGCTGCGCCTGTATCAGAAAAGCGGCGTGCAGAAACTGCTGCGGCCGGTTTTAAAACACAACAAAAAACTGGACTACCTGCAAAACCTCATGCCGCCCCTGCCATCACTGGCGACATTCAAATCCGATTACCCGGTAAAAACGAAGACGGCCCAACAGGTTGCGATTTTCACCGGCTGCATGGGAACCAGCTTTGATGCGCCGACGCTGGATGCCGCCATCACTCTGCTCAATGCGCTGGGCTACCGCGTACGTCTGCCGGACAAACCGCATTGCTGCGGCGCGTTGCAGCAACACCGGGGTCAGGCCGCGGAAACACAGGCGCTGGCGGTGAATAATCTGCAGATTTTTGCCGAACAGGATGACGAGGCGGTTCTGTTTCTGGCCAGCGGCTGCGGCGCCCAGTTGCTGGAATATCCGCAACGGGACTGGGAACAGGATCAACAACGGCAAAAGGCCGAACAGCTACAGAAAAAACTGCAGGACATCAGCAGCTTTCTGCTTAAGGCTCTACAGAAAAATCCGCTGTCTTTTCGCCCTCTGAATAAATGCGTCGTCGTGCACCAGCCCTGCAGCCAGCGTCACGTTCTCGGCCTGCCGGATGTGGCGGCGCAACTGCTGGCGCAGATCCCCGATCTGCAGCTACGCAGCCTGCCGGACACCAGCGCCTGCTGCGGCGCCGCCGGTGATTATATGTTGCGTCATCCACAAACCGCGCAGGCGCTGCGTCAACATCTGCTGGATAAAATCCTGCTCGACGAAACAGATATTATCGTCAGCACCAATATCGGTTGCAGTCTGTTTATTCAGGCGGGCATAGAAGAGCGCGGGATTCGCGTTATGCATCCGGTGCAACTGCTGATGGAAAGATACAGGGGAAAAGATACAGGATAAAAGGGAATGGCCCCCTTGTATCTTTCCCCCTGTATCTTTACCCTGTCCCAAATGAACAAACGCAACTACACCCCCCTCGATCATCTGATGATAAATCTGGACACGGGTCTGCGCACCCTGTTTGGCAAACCCAAAGTAACCGAGCGCGCGAACCCCGCCGATGCGCAAACCGAAGCGGAACTCAGTGAAGCCGATCGCGAACTGGCCGCCCGCCTCATGCGCATCAATCATGCCGGTGAAGTCGCCGCGCAGGGTCTGTATCAGGGTCAGGCGCTGACCGCCAAATTGCCCAAAGTGCGCGAGAAAATGCAGCGCGCGGCGGAAGAAGAAAACGATCATCTCGACTGGTGCGAACAACGGGTAAAGGAAATGGGCGGCCATGTCAGTTATCTCAATCCCCTCTGGTATGCGGGATCAGTGACGATTGGCGCGCTGGCCGGACTGGCCGGGGATAAATGGAGCCTGGGCTTTGTCGCGGAAACCGAACATCAGGTTGTGCGCCATCTGGATTCGCACCTGCAACAGATCACAACTGACGATCAGAAAACCCGCGCCATTCTCGAACAAATGAAAACGGATGAAGGCCAGCATGCAACCATGGCCCTGGGCGCAGGCGGCGCACCGCTGCCCGAGCCGGTGAAAAAACTCATGGGGCTGACTTCGAAAGTCATGACCCGCGCGGCGTGGTGGCTGTAGGTACGACTTCAGTCGTACTTATGGCCTCGTGTGCGACTGAAGTCGCACCTACACAGTGTTTATATATTCCGTCCGTAAAATATTTCCAGCATTTCCTTTTGCACCCGGTCGTGGATTTTTTTATATTCGCGCGGCGCCAGTTCTTCCCCTTTTACACCGAACAGATAATTTTCCAGATCAAAATCCTTGAGCATCATCTTGGTGTGAAAAATATTTTCCTGATACACATTGACATCGATCATGGAATAGATGCGTTTGGTATCGCGAGCGATAAAATTCTGAATCGAGTTAATCTTGTGATCGATATAATGTTTGCGTCCACGCACATCACGGGTAAAGCCCCGCACCCGGTAATCCATGATCACGATGTCTGAATCAAAACTGTGGATCAAAAAGTTCAGAGCCTTAAGCGGTGAGACCCGACCGCAGGTGGAGACATCGATATCGACGCGAAAAGTGCTAATGCCGTTATCCGGATGACTCTCCGGATAAGTGTGTACCGTGATGTGGCTTTTGTCGAGATGGGTCACCACCGAATCCGGCAACGGCCCCGGCGCCTGGGTGTTGGACAGATCTTCCGCCGCCACCGGCTCCTCGGCAATCAGCATGGTCACGCTGGCGCCTTCCGGCTCATAATCCTGGCGGGCGATATTAAGAATATTGGCGCCGATAATATGGCTGACTTCGATGAGAATATCAGTCAATCGTTCGGCGTTGTACATTTCATCAATGTACTCGATATACTGTTTGCGCTGAGCCGCCGTCTTGGCGTAGCAGATATCATAGATATTAAAACTTAATGTCTTGGTGAGGTTGTTAAAACCATGCAACTGAATTTTCTTTTTACGCGACATCATTCATTCCAGCCCGGCAAAAACTTCCTGAGCC
>WFVC01000004.1 GCA_015491815.1 Gammaproteobacteria bacterium
ACCCGGCTATTTTGCCACCCTTGCGTCCGGTCAGGGCGATAACGTTTAAGCCCTTTTCATGCGCGACTTCAATGGCGCGAATCACATTGCCTGAGTCGCCACTGGTTGAGATCGCCAGCAGGCAGTCGCCGGCCTGCCCCAGCGCTTCAATCTGTCGGGCAAAGAGCTCGTTATAATTATAATCATTGGATATAGCGGTGAGCGCGGAGCTGTCGGTGGTCAGGGCGATGGCGGGCAGGCCGGGACGTTCGCGTTCAAACCGGCAAACCAGTTCGGCGGAAAAATGCTGGGCATCGGCGGCGGAACCGCCATTGCCGCAGCTGAGAATTTTATGCCCGGCTCGCAAACAGGCCACGGCAAGCTCAATCGCGCTGGCAATGTCGTCGGCCAGCGTCTCACAGGCGGCCTGCTTGGTCTGAATGCTTTGCTTAAAAAGTGTTTTGACGTTTTCGTTTATATTCATTCCGGGGCCTGAAAGGCGTTTCTGATCCAGTTAATCGAATAGCGGGAATTTTCCATCACTATGGAAACAACGTCAAAGCGGCTCGGTCGTTCAGCCTGTTGCGGATTGCGCTGCAAATAACAGGCGGCGGCAGTCAGCAGTTTGCGTTGTTTGTGATAACTAATTGTTTCCGCGCCACTACCAAAATGATTGTTGCGCCGGTAACGAACCTCGACAAAGATCAGGCTTTGCCGATCTTCCATGATTAAATCAATTTCGCCCTGCGGAACCTGAAAATTGCGCATCAGCAGATGCAGGCCCTGCGCCTGTAGATATTCACAGGCCAGCGTTTCGGTTTCCCTGCCGATGGTTCGCGTTGTTTTTCCTTTTACAATCACGCCCTGACTATACCGCTGTTATATCTCCTGATCCACCTGCGCCGGTTCG
The DNA here is from genome assembly GCA_015491815.1 of Gammaproteobacteria bacterium. Taxonomy (GTDB): domain Bacteria; phylum Pseudomonadota; class Gammaproteobacteria; order UBA6429; family Thiohalophilaceae; genus JAADGZ01. The sequence goes on from WFVC01000004.1 coordinate 890, forward strand.
ATAGGGACGGGACGGCCTTTGACAAATTTCACCCAGGTTAACTGGCGATGTATCTGTTGTTTCAAATCCAGACTGAGGCTGCCGGTCTCGCCATCGAAACGCTCGTAGCTGTATTTTTTCAGGGTGTTCAGCGCGCTGATAATATTATAGGCATCGATGCCCAGCGCGTAGAGGCGCTGCAAACTGTGTCCGGCGCGGGAGATGTCTTTTTCGATCTTGTTGCGCAGGCTGCGCGGATGCCGGCTGTCCGCCAGCACCCAGGGCATGTCGCCGAACATCAGGCCGTCCATGTCGCGGTCGCGGGCGGGGTTCAGGTTGCCGGTAAACACATGGGAAGTGGCGTAAACCGGCACTCTGGAAGCATGGTAAAACTTGAGCTGGGGACGAATCTGGCGCGCCTGCCGGGGATAGGCGGCCATGAACACAAAGTCGATATCCTGTCGCCGGCGCGGGGTGTACTTGAGTTTGCGATTGAGCAGGTTGGAAAGACTGCGGTAACGGCGGCGGCTGTCATCGATATTAAGCAGGCGGCGAATGGGGCGGGAGAAATCCTTGTCGGCCGGGTTATAGGTTTCCTGACTGACGATCTGCCCGCCGATTTCAGTCCAGCGTTGAGCGAAGGCCTGCACTACGCGATCACCCCAGGGGCCGGTCGGCATCAGGGTCACCGCGTTGACATAGCCGTCCAGCCAGGTGCGTTCGGCAACCTGACGGGCTTCTTCCTCCGGCGACAGGCCGAATTGATAGAGGTTGGCGGGGACACTGTCCTGCCGAATATAGTTCAGGGCGAGCGTGGGAACCGGAAGCGGCTGGCCGGCGATGCGGGCGATCGCGGCCTTGTCCAGCGGGCCGACGATGAAGTCCGCGCCATCATGAATGGCCTGTTGATAAATAGACAGCACGTCCGCCGGGCTGTCGCCATTCTCCGAACTGACGTCATAAATACGAATGGATTGCACATTCTTCATGTGCCGGTTGTAATAGGCGGCCAGAAAGCCATCGCGAATGGCTTCAGCGGCCTTGCCGAACTTACTGGAAAAAGGCAGCAGCAGCGCAATATGTTTGGGCAGGGCGACATCCTGCTGCTGGCGATTGAGCAGACTCTTTATTATGCGCGGATCAGCGGGATGGCGGGGATAGGCCTGCTGCCATTGCAGTACGGCCTGACGCAGCAGATCCGGGCGGAGCTGGTAAGTCTTGGCGATGCGGATCAGATCCATCCAGCCGCTGAGTACGCTGGGCGGCGGTTCGGTGCGTAACTGCATAAGCGCCTGCTCGGTGAGCATGGCCAGCGCCTGCCAGATGTCCTGCTGGTTGGCGCGAATCAGTTCGGCGTCTTTCAGGTAGCGTTCCCGTTTAATCAACTCTCGTGCGGTTTCAATGCGGTTGCCGGAGGCGCTGAAAGCATCGGCGCGTAGATCATAATAATCGGCAAAATAAAAAGGGTTGGTTCCCGCCGCAGGCGGCGTGTTCAGCAGGCTCAGGACCTCATCGGTGCGGCGCTGGGCAAGAGCCATGTGCGCCTGAGTCAGGGTCAGCAGCAGTTGTTGATGGGCGTCAGCCGGATCGATTGGCAGGTTTTGCAGAATGCGCCGGGCATCGGATAAATTGTTTGCACTTGCTTCGGCGGCGGCGGCGCGAAGCAGCAGGGGCGTGCGTTTATGGGGGCGAAGCGCTTTGGCCATATCCTGAAACAGGAGTCCGGCTTTCTGGTATTCGCCCCGGGCAAACAGGAGTTCGGCTTCATCGGGGTTGAGCTTTATGGGTTGGGGGCCGCCGGCGCAGCTGGCCAGCACAAAACTGATGAGGGTGAGTAAAATTAATTTAATCGGCATGCTCATAGACTTGGTAAACTGTCCTGCAATGTAGGTGAATTTCGCTATTATAGCGAGCGCAGATCAAAATTGCGCTGCCATTTATAAATGATGTGGAATGAATCATGGATTTTCATAAACAGTGTCTGTATGTCGTCGCCACCCCCATCGGCAATCTGGGAGATTTCAGTCCGCGTGCGATTGAAGTTTTGCAACGGGTGGATCTCATTGCTGTCGAAGATACTCGCCACAGTGGACGTTTGTTACAGCATTTTGCGATCCAGACACCGATGCAGGCGCTGCATGAACACAATGAACGCCAACGGGCGGATTCACTGCTGCAAAAAATTGAGCAGGGGCAGACGCTCGCCCTGATTTCCGATGCAGGCACGCCACTCGTGAGCGACCCCGGTTATCATCTGGTGCGTCTGGCGCGAGAAAAAGGCATCCGGGTGATTCCCGTTCCCGGCGCCTGCGCCCTGATCGCCGCCCTGTCTGCGGCCGGTTTGCCGACGGATCGTTTTCGTTTTGAAGGTTTTCTGCCGGCAAAAGCCGGCGCCCGGCGGCAGCAGCTTGAAAGTTTAAAGCAGGAGTCGGTGACGCTGGTGTTTTATGAAAGCCCGCATCGCATTGAAGAGACGCTGGCGGATATGCAGCAGGTTTTCGGCGCTGAGCGTCAGGCTGTATTGGCGCGTGAACTCAGTAAAACCTTTGAAACTATTCGTGATGGCGCGCTGGCGGAATTGTCGCAGTGGGTGGACGCAGACGCCAACCAGCGCAGGGGGGAGATCGTATTGCTGCTGGAGGGCGCGCCGCAACAGGATGAGGATGAGATAAAACCGGATGCCGAGCGGGTGCTAAAAATTTTACTGCGGGATTTGCCCCTGAAACAGGCGGCGGGTTTAAGCGCGGAGATCACCGGCGTGCGCAAAAAGAAACTTTATGCGCGCGCGCTGGAATTGAAGGAAGATTAAATCGTATGACGCGATATTAGTTTTTCCCGTCCGTAAACGTCGGTTTGACAGTGCGCCGAATGAAAGCCAGTATTTGCGCAGCTTGTACGGGTTTGTGTAACAGGACGTGTCCGCTGGCGCGGGCTTCACGCAATCGTTCCGGCGCCGTATCGCCGGTGATAATTAAGGCGGGCACAGCCTGATCCAGTTCACTTCTTATGCGCTGTATGGCTTCCGCGCCTGTTTTGTTTTCACGCAGGCGGTAATCGGTAATGATAACCTCCGGCCGGAAGTCCTGTTGTTTGATCCGGGTAACGGCTTCTTCGGCCGATGCCACCGCCAGCACATTGCATTCCCATTTTTCCAGCGATTCTTTCATGCCCTGACGAATTTGTAATTCATCATCAATAAAAAGAATTGCGGCGCCGGCGATGGAAGTATTATTGATGCAGGTTTCAATAATATTTTCATCGAACACTTTATTTTTATCACCGAGGGGAACAAAAATGGAAAAGGTGGATCCGCATCCGGGGCTGGATTCGATTTCAATGGAATAATTCAGCAGGTTGAGGAGTCGTTTAACGATTGACAGTCCCAGTCCCATGCCTTTTGAACGATCGCGTTCTGGGTTGGAAAGTTGATGAAATTCGAGAAATATTTCTTCCTGCCTGTCTTCAGGAATGCCAATTCCCGTGTCGATAACGCTTATTTTTACGATGTTTCCGTTTGTTTCTTCAATCTTTAAGGTGATGCTTCCCTGTTCGGTATAACGAAATGCATTGCTCATTAAATTGCGCAAAATTAACTCGAGCAGAGCCGGATCGCTGTAAACGACAATATCATTCTGAATTAAATTAAGAGTGAGATCTTTTTCCCTGGCTTCAGGTGTGAATGCGGCGCTAAGACGATCCAGTGTCTTCCTGAGAGGAAAGTGTTTCAGGTTTTTTTCGACCACCCCCGCATCCAGTTTTGATACATCCAGCAAGGTATTTAATAAATCCTTAAGCGCGTCGAGAGAATGCGTCACCTGATTGAAGAGCTGCTTTTGCGTTCTGGTTTCCAGTTCTTTATCCAGCAGGTTGGCAAACAGGCCCATCGCATGCAGCGGCTGGCGTAAATCGTGGCTTGCTGCGGCGAGAAATTTTGATTTGGCGACATTTGCCTTTTCGGCAACTTCTTTTTGCGCTTCAAATTTTTTGGATAAGTCAGAAATTTCAAACTGCAGTTTGATTGTTCCGAGCACGGAATCAAAAATATTTTTTGAGTAGAGGATAACGGTAGCCAGATAGATCAGTAAAAGTATGGATACACCGGTATTTTGCACGCCGCCTTCAATGAAAAACCGTGACGCCGCCAACAGCAGGACGGGCGTCGCCAGTAAATAGGAACTTGGCAACCAGTATGAATTCATGACGATAGCCCCGGCGGAATAGCCGAGGATGATGGTAATCAGGAAACTCTGTATGCCAACCGAATCAGGAGAAAAAAACAGAAACACGGCCAGACCGTTAAGCAACCCCATCGCCAGAGAATTTAATGCGTAATAAGCTCCCCATTTCTGTGGCTCGGAAATGACGTCGCGTTTCTTTTTATAATTTGAGTACAGCACATAATCGATAAAACAAATAAGAAAATTAACAGCAGTCCAGATTGTCAGAATGAGGTGATCGATTGATGACCATAACACCGCATAGATGAATACAGGGATAATCGTTTGCGCGGCCATGGTG
>WFVC01000005.1 GCA_015491815.1 Gammaproteobacteria bacterium
AACTAGGATTTAATGTAACTGTAAGACGTAATTGCTGATTTTTCCAGAAAAAAATCCAGATAATTTTTGGATAATAAATATTTTTACGTAGCTAGTATGACACCCGGGAGAGGGAGTTTACGCCATTTATGTGAATGAAAAACGACCGTTTATGCAAGATGTTAGACAAATCAGCATTTTAATCTGCATCGAGAGGATGAAATACAGGCGCGAACAGAGGGAATTCTGTTTACCAAGGTCTGTTTTTAACAGTCATTTTTCTGACGTCTGATTGATTGGGTTTTCTAAACGGCTGTTTCTGATTGAAAATAAAAAATGAATATATTTTCTTAAGTTATTGATTTATAAGTCGATACGCACTCCATAACGGAACTACTTCACAAAGGTGCAAGATGCGTATCACACTTGGTTTACTTATTTTACTTTTACCCGGTTTGCTGTTTGCCGATCAATTACACGGCATTATCAATGGCAAGGCTTATCATTTTGACCGCACTCGAAACTTTAATGAAGCCAATTGGGGCGTGGGTTTTGAGTATGATTTTGAGCAGAATGGAAACTGGATTCCTTTTTTGACGGGCAGTACGTTTAAAGACAGCAATGATCAAACCTCAAATTATCTGGGAGGCGGCGCCAAGCATCGTTTTATGCTGGGTTCCGGTGATGCCGGGCTGCATATTGATGCCGGTGTCGTCGCCTTTCTGATGACTCGTAAGGACTATAACAATGAGAATCCCTTCTTTGGCGCGCTGCCCTTCATTTCTGTGGGCAACGAGTATGTGGCGGTCAATGCGACCTACATTCCGAAAATCAGCCCCAAGCACGCCAGTCTGCTGTATTTCCAGTTGATGATCAAAGTCGCCGAGTTTTAGACCCCTTTCGTACGACTTTAATTTGCCAGTTGCCGCAACACGTAATGCAGAATGCCGCCGTGACGGTAATATTCCACTTCCTGCGGTGTGTCGATGCGCACCCGCGCCTTGAAGGTTTTTGAACTCCCTGACTCATCGGTGGCGGTGACTGTGACTTCCTTCGCCGCGCCATCGCCCAGACCGTTGATATCAATGGTCTCCCGTCCCGTCAGCCCAAGTGATTCGGCGCTCTCACCCTCCATGAATTGCAGCGGCAGAATGCCCATGCCCACCAGGTTGGAACGGTGGATGCGCTCATAGCTTTCCACGATCACCGCGCGGATGCCGAGCAGGCGCGGGCCTTTGGCAGCCCAGTCGCGGGAGGAGCCGGAGCCGTATTCCTTGCCGGCGATGACCACCAGCGGGATGTTTTCATCGCGGTATTTCATCGCCGCATCATAGATACTCATCTGCTCGCCATCGGGCAGGTGCAGGGTGACGCCGCCCTCGGTGCCGGGGGCGAGCAGGTTGCGCAGGCGGATGTTGGCAAAGGTGCCGCGCATCATGACTTCGTGGTTGCCGCGCCGCGATCCCAGTGAATTGAAATCTTCCGGCTTGACGCCGTGTTCCTGCAGGTATTTACCCGCCGGGCTGTCGGCCTTAATCGCGCCGGCCGGAGAAATGTGATCGGTGGTGACCGAGTCGCCCAGCAGCGCCAGCACCCGTGCGCCCTGAATGTCGGTGATCTCACCCGCCTCGCGGCTCATGCCCTCGAAATAGGGCGGGTTTTTAATGTAGGTGGAGTCCGCTTGCCAGTCGAACAGTTGGCCTTCCGGCGAGGCCAGATTGATCCAGCGATCTTCGCCTTTGTACACCTCGCCATAGGCGTCGAGGAAAGATTCGCGTTTGACGCTGCCGGCAACCACCTCGTGTATTTCTTTCAAGCTTGGCCAGATGTCCTTGAGGAACACATCCCTGCCGTCTTTGTCCTGTCCCAGTGGTTCGTTGTAGAGATCGATGTTCATGCTGCCAGCCAGCGCATAGGCGACCACCAGCGGCGGCGAGGCCAGATAGTTCATGCGCACCTCGGCATGCACCCGGCCTTCGAAGTTGCGATTGCCCGAGAGCACCGAGCAGGCGGAGAGATCGCCTTCGGCAATGGCTTTGGAAACCGCCGGCAGCAGCGGGCCGGAGTTGCCGATGCAGGTGGCGCAGCCGTAGCCGACCACGTTGAAGCCCAGTTTTTCCAGAGCGTCCAGCAGGCCGGCCTTTTCAAGGTATTCGGTGACCACGCGGGAGCCGGGGGCCAGCGAAGTCTTGACCCAGGGTTTGACCTGCATACCAAGCGCCACGGCTTTTTGCGCCACCAGCGCTGCGCCCAGCATCACCGAAGGATTGGAGGTATTGGTGCAGGAAGTGATGGAGGCGATGACCACCGCGCCGTCCTCCAGTTCGACGGTTTCGCCATTGATTTCGGTGCGGGCGGGTTTGCTGCTGATCTTGCGCTCGGCTTTGAGCGCGGCCAGCGCCTCATTAAACAGGGTTTTGGACTGTTTCAGTGGCACCCGATCCTGTGGCCGCTTGGGGCCGGCCATGCTGGGTTCGATGCTGCCCATGTCCAGTTCCACCACGCTGCTGTAGATGGCGTCAGCCTGACCGGCTTCATGGAACAGCCCCTGCGTACGGGCATAGGCTTCCACCAGCGCGATCTGATCCTCATCGCGTCCGGACAGGCGCAGGTAGTTCAGGGTTTCTTCATCGATGGGGAAAATGCCGCAGGTGGCGCCGTATTCCGGCGCCATGTTAGCTAATGTAGCGCGATCAGCCAGCGACAGATGCGCCATGCCCTCGCCGAAGAATTCCACGAATTTGCCCACCACGCCATGGGCGCGCAGCATTTCCACCACGGTCAGCACCAGATCGGTGGCGGTTGAACCTTCGGGCATTTCGCCAGTGAGTTTGAAGCCCACCACCTGCGGGATCAGCATGGATACAGGCTGGCCCAGCATGGCGGCCTCCGCCTCGATGCCGCCCACGCCCCAGCCCAGTACGCCCAGGCCGTTGACCATGGTGGTGTGGGAATCAGTACCCACCAGCGTATCAGGATAGGCCTGCAGCACGCCGTTGTTTTCCTGCGCAAACACGGTGCGGGCGAGGAATTCCAGATTCACCTGATGCACGATGCCGGTATCCGGCGGCACGACTTTGAAATTGGAAAAGCCCTTCTGTCCCCACTTGAGAAAACTGTAACGTTCCTGATTGCGCTCATATTCACGGTCGGCATTGATCTGCATGGCATCTGCTGAACCGAAAGCATCGATCTGTACCGAATGGTCGATCACCAGCTCGGCCGGGGACAGCGGATTGATTTTCTCCGGATCGCCGCCCAGCGCCTTCATGGCGTCACGCATGGCGGCCAGATCGACGACGGCGGGCACACCGGTGAAGTCCTGCATCAGCACCCGCGCCGGGGTGTAGGCGATTTCCTTGCTCGGTTCGGCCTGTGCGTCCCAGTTCGCCATCGCGGTAATGTCATCGGCCGTCACGTTTACCCCGTCTTCGTGGCGCAACAGATTTTCCAGCAGAATTTTCAGGGAATAGGGCAGGCGCTGCGCATTTTCGACGGCATCGAGGCGGAAAATCTCGTATTTCTTTCCATTGGCGGATAGTGTGGCGCGGGCGTTGAAACTGTTACTCCGGGTGCTCATGGGGGGACGACTCCTTGGGAAATAGTGTGGAAATCAGGACTCAAATCAAATTAAACGCGGCATTATACGCGAAATGTCATCGGCCGGGACAGTTCTGTGCGTAGGTGGTTCCCTGATTAATGGTTTTTACAGGTTTGTCGATAAGTTTTAGAGTAAGTAAAAACGGCTGCCAGTTTACAATCTGAACTCAGGCGGCAGAATAGAACAGGTTGCTGTCTGACACGACTAAAATTTATGCAATACAACCGTGCAATTTATAAACAGACCTTGTTTCTGAGCGCATTAGCAATTGCCATCTTGACCATTCTGGTTGGCTATTCCTGGTACTGGAATAGCAAAAACATCCGCACGGAAAAAATAAATCTGGCGCTGGCGGAAGCCAGAGCCAACTGGAACAAGGATGCCGCTTTTAGACGCTGGGTGACACGGCATGGCGGCCTGTATGTAAAGCCGGATGCGCGCACGCCGCCCAATCCCGCTCTTGCGCATTTACCACATCGTGACGTCGTGACCACCGATGGAATGAAGTTAACCTTAATGAATCCCGCCTACATGATGCGGCAAATGGCTGAGGAGTTTGAAAAGGATTTTGGCATCAAGGGAAAGATAACCGGCAAGCGTCAGCTCAATCCCATCAACAAGCCGGATGAATGGCAACTGAAAGTGCTGAATATATTTGAATCCGGTAAGACCGATGAAGTCTATGAACAACAAATAATAAATGGTCAGCCTTATCTGCGCTATATGAAAGCGATGTATATGACCGAGGGCTGTGTGAAATGCCACGGTATTCTGGGGTACAAGGATGGAGATTTGCGTGGCGGGGTAAGCATTTCAATTCCGCTGGCCCGATATTTTTCAGCGGCGAGTGAAGCAAATCGAGGTATTGCGCTTACTCACTTATTTATCTGGCTATGTGGATTATTCGCTATTATCGCTTTTGCCTGGTTGCTGGAACGCCTGCTCCTGCGCATGGCGGATGAGACGCTGCGTGATGGTTTAACACAATTGCCCAATTTAAAATTATTTAAAAATCGACTGGAACAATCTATAGAAAAATACCGCCGTGACGCCAGTCCGTTATTTGCCGTTTGTTTTCTTGATCTCGATCGATTCAAAAACCTGAATGACAGTCGAGGACACAAGGTCGGCGACAAGTTGTTGGTTGCCTTATCACAACGGTTAAGTAAATTATTGCGCCCGGGTGATACAGTGGCGCGAATGGGTGGAGATGAATTTACTTTTCTTCTTAACAATTTAAATAATGTTGATGAAGCGCTGAATATCGCTAGACGTATTCTTTCTTCGTTTGACAAACCGTTCAGGCTTGAAAATGATGAAATTTATACTGACGCCAGTATTGGCGTGTGTTTGATGACGGAACAATACAATAATGCTGAAGACATGGTGCGGGATGCGGATATCGCCATGTACCGGGCAAAAGCATCGGGCAAGGGACGCGTCGATGTGTTTAATCCGGAAATGCATGAATATGCAATCGAGACCATGCGCATAGAAAATGATTTGCGTATGGCGATTCAAAAGAACCAGATGGAGGTTTATTATCAGCCGGTTATTGATGTTGAACATTCCACCATCTATGGCTTCGAGGCGTTGCTGCGTTGGCATCATCCTGAAATAGGCGACATTTCTCCTGACCGATTTATTCCGGTAGCGGAAAGTTCCGGGCAAATAAAGAAGATTGGCGCCTGGGTGCTTGAACAGGCCTGTGCACAGGTGCGGGAGTGGAGTTTGCAATTTTGTCCGGATAAAGCGTTTTTTGTTTCTGTTAATCTTTCCAGCATACAGCTTACAGAAAAAGACATACATGAAACGGTTAAAGATGTTTTAAATAAAACGCGATTTGATAAATCAAAATTGCATCTTGAGGTGACTGAAACCGCACTGGTGGGGCACAAGGAACAGGCAAAAGAGGCAATAGAAAATATTCGCCAACTTGGCGTTTCTATCAGTATTGATGATTTTGGTAAAGGCTATTGCTCATTGACCTATTTGCAGGATTTTGAGTTCGACACCCTGAAAATTGATAAAAGTTTTGTTCAGGATATGAGTCCGGGTGGAAAAGGATTGCAGTTGGTAAGAATGCTCATGCTGCTGGCGCGTGATTTAAATATGGAGGTTGTTGCCGAAGGCGTTGAAACAGTGGAACAGTTTAATCGCCTGAATGCAATGAAATGTCCCTACATTCAGGGTTATTATTTTTCACGGCCTGTATCAGTAGAAAAAACCAGGGTGATACTGGAGCAAGGCGCTCATGAGAACGTTAGCGTGTTGTTAAAAAATAATAATTTATCTCTTGCGTCACAAAATACTGGGTGAATATTCCACTGGCTTGACGCTGTGGCTTTCCGCTTACGGCCATAAGGCGGATATTTAGTCATTAAATAATCTCATAATCGTCTGTGTGGTCGTATTACCTGTGTTGGAGGGATGTTGTTAAACTAAATAAGCGTTCCTAATTCCAGTACACTATGTATTACTGGGGTCTGTTGTAGGTACGATTTCAGTTGTACCTGTACGGCTGAAGCCGTACCTACAAGTTGATCGCTGTTTCGCATGTGTACTGGTATTTGGAACAGCTATTTAGCGAAATTATCTATTCCTCCTTCTTCCCGCATAATCCACCCAATATATTCCCACACTATTATTGCGCGCTATTGGATATTTTAATACCCATATTTGAGAAACAGTGCTTTGTTGCCTGATATTGTTTCTGTAGAATGCATTTAAAACCATATGGAGTGGTAATAATTATGGGAAATCATCCTGCCAACCTTCTTCTTATTGCTGATTCGAAGAAAGCGATTCGCGTTACTTCTTCACTCGGGGCAATAAAATCTATTCATGTTGTATCTGATCGCGCCGCCTGGCTTCAGGCGATGCAGGACAGACAGTGGGATATGATTCTCAGCGAAGTTCAATTAACTGACTTTGATTGTCTGGAATTACGTGACTATCTGCAGCAACGCAATCTGGATATTCCGGTTATTCTGATGGCGACAACCGGCGTGGAAAACGAGTTGCTAGCCTGTCTTGAAGATGGTTTTGAATATTGCATTCTGGAACAGGCGCAGCAGTATGAGAATCTTCCCACGTTATTGAATGCGATGTATGTTCGCAATCAGCAATTCAGGCAGCAGCGCACAATCAAGGAAAAATTGCTCAAGAGTTATGAGCGTTATCAGGATATTTTTGACAATACCAACGATATGATTCAGTGCCTTGCCTCTGATGGTCGTTTTTTATATACCAACAACGCCTGGCGTAAAGCGATGGGCTATAGTGAAGAGGAACTGAAGTCTCTTACCCTGCTTGATGTTTTACATCCAGATAGCCTGCTGTGTTGTCAGGATCGCTTTGAGCGATTAAAGCAGGGGGAATGTCTTTCCTCGATTGATTTTAAATTTGTGAGTAAAAGCGGTGAAACAGTTTATCTTCAGGGCGATTGTGGTTCAATTATCCGGGATGGCGAAGCAGTTTCCACCCGGGGTATTTTCAAAAACATTACCGAGAAAGTAAAAACCGAGCAGGCATTGAAAGCCAGTGAGGCGCGCTATCAGATTCTTTATGAAAATGCGCCGGATATCTACACTACGATTTCTCCGGAAGGTGTCGTACTCTCCATTAATAATACCGGCGCACAGTTACTGGGGTATGAGGCTGACGAATTAATCGGGCAGCCGGCCCTGAATATCGTTCACCCGGATGACAAAAGAAAGGTGATGGCGTATTTGATGAAGCAGTTTGACAACTTTACTCAAAATGATGATATCGAATACCGAAAAGTTCGCAAGGACGGTAGCATACTCTGGGTGCATCAACGTATTAATCAGGAACCAAATGCTAATGGAGCACGCCTGTTGGTCGTGTGCCGGGATATCACCGATCGTCGTGATCTGGAAGAGCAACTTGTATATCAGGCGGCGCATGATTCCTTAACAAATTTGATTAATCGACGTGAATTTGAACAGCGCATGCAGCATGTGTTGAGTTCCTCGCAAAAAGGCGAACATGTTCTTTGTTATCTGGATCTGGATCAGTTTAAAGTTATTAATGATACCTGCGGACATATTGCGGGGGATGAGCTTCTACGTCAGGTTTCAGGACTGTTGATCCAGCAGGTGCGTTCACGCGATACGTTGGCTCGCCTTGGTGGGGATGAATTTGCAGTGTTAATGGAACATTGTCCATTAGCGCAGGCGGAAATTTGCGCCAACAGAATCAGGGAAGTGATTGAAGGTTTTCGTTTCCAATGGGGTGAACGACGTTTCAATATTGGTGTGAGCATTGGGGTTGTGCCGATTCTCGAAAATGATGTCAACATCAATGATATCCTGAGTTGCGCCGACTCCGCCTGTTATACAGCTAAAAAACAGGGGCGTAATCAGGTTTATATACAGCGCAAAAATGAATTGACTACAACCGGGCGGATAGGTGAAACCAGTTGGGTTTCGACTATTACCGAGGCGTTGGAGGATGATCTATTCCAACTCTATGCGCAACCCATTCGTTCCTGCAGTAAAAAAGTGGTGGGTGAGCGTTTTGAAGTATTGTTGCGAATGAACAATGGCGAGAAACTTGTTCGCCCGGGCGCATTTATGCCGACGGCTGAACGTTATAATTTATCCACCCGAATAGATTGCTGGGTGCTAAAAAATCTACTTAAGTGGTTTGAACAACATCCGGAGTTTTTACAAAGGCTGGATCTATGTTCCATTAACCTGTCGGCATTATCGTTGTGTGATAAAAATTTCAGTCAATTTGCTTTTGAAGTACTTCAGTCATCGGTTCTTCCACAGAAAAAAATATGCTTTGAAATTACCGAAACGGCCGCCATTTCCAATCTTTCCCGTGCGATAGAATTTATTGAAGCGCTCAAAGGGGTTGGGTGTCACTTTGCGCTGGATGATTTTGGCAGCGGACTTTCATCATTTGCCTATCTCAAAAATCTGCCGGTGGATATGATTAAAATTGACGGTGCTTTTATTCGCAATATCAGCAACAATAGCGTTGAACGGGCAATGGTGAAATCCATTTGCGATATTGTTTCACTAATGGGTAAGCAGACAACGGCTGAATATGTTGAAAGCGAAGACTCCCTGGAAATTTTGCATGGGCTGGGGGTGGATTTCGTGCAAGGCTATCATCTTGGGCGTCCCCGGCCGCTGGATTATTTTGCCGGAGGGCAGGTCATTTCTTTTAATGGGGCAAAAAATTAAGGAAGCTCTGATTAATTCCGCCGTTCGTGGTGAGCCTGTCGAATCATGAACGTTAAGCATTGTAAAATCATAATGTTAGGTGGTTCACCCTTCGACAAGCTTAGGGCGAACGGAATTAATCAGAGCTTCCTTGAAAGTATCAGTTCCTCCTGAAATCTGACGCTATTTAATGGCGAACTATCTTTTCCTTTAGCAGATATTTTGCTTCTTTAACAAACTGCTTGCGTTGGAGCAATATTTGCCAGCGACTTCCCTTAAGTTGCTTCCAGAGTACAGCCGAGCGCATCCCCGCTAACAATAATGCACGAACCCTGTTGGCTGTAGCATTATCTGAAAGATAACGGCTGTCACCGTTGACTATGATTTTGGGCTGTAGTCGGCTGATCGTGTCTGTGTAAATACCGGCGAGATTGGCTATTACGTTTTCGTGCATTAGCGAAAAATGTTCAAGCTGGGCGCGCACGCGTTCGATGCCGTCGGCAAGTTGTGACATCATGCTCTGGTTTTTCATTAATTTGTTACTGAGATGCAGCAGATTGATAACGTAACGGGCAATATCGATATCCCGTTGCGCATTTCCTTCGAGTTGCTGAATGAGTGTTTGCAGCCCTGTGTATATATTTTCAACCCGGCCATAAACGGCCAGCGTGTTTTCCGGATTGGTGACCAGCAGTGTTTCCAGCATGGCTTCCATATCGCTTTCATCGAGCTGACCGTTTGTCGCCAGTGATTTGACCAGCGCCGCCGCCTGAAACATCCCGGCCAGCGCCAGCGTGCGTTCACTCAGACTGCTCATGCTTTTCATCCTTTGTGGTTTTGTTTTGCGATTGAAAATGATTGATGATGCCACCGCCCAGACATTCGTCGCCCTGATAAAAGACAATGGACTGTCCCGGTGTGACCGCCCATTGAGCTTGTTCAAATTCTACTTTGCAAACGCCTGCGTTTATTTCTTTGATAACACAGGCGGCATCCGCCTGTCGATAACGTGTTTTTGCGCTGCAGGCATAAGGCGTGGGAGGGGCGGCGCCGGCGGTCCAGCTTAAATCGGAGGCGATCAGTTCACGACTGTAGAGCAAGGGGTGATCATGACTTTCGACCACGATTAGCCGGTTGTTTTTTAAATCTTTGTCGGCGACATACCAGGTGGCGCCTTCATGGCCTTTGACGCCGCCAATTCCCAGCCCCTGTCGCTGGCCCAGTGTGTAATACATCAGGCCGTCGTGCTTGCCAACGGCATCGCCTGCGGCTGTAAAAATTTCACCAGGCTGGGCCGGAATATAGCGTTGCAGAAATGTTTTAAAGTCACGTTCACCGATAAAACAGATCCCGGTGCTGTCCTTTTTGTTAAAGGTGACAAGCTGGTTTTCTTCCGCCAGTTGTCGCACCTCCGGTTTTTCCAGCTCGCCGATGGGAAACAGACTTTTCGCCAGTTGGTTTTGTCCCAGCGTATAAAGAAAATAACTTTGATCTTTGTTGTGATCGCGACCCCGCAGCAAACGGTAACGCCCGTCTATGCAGTCGATACGCGCATAATGGCCGGTGGCGATCGCATCAGCGCCCAGTGACAGGGCGTAGTCGAGGAAAGCCTTAAACTTGATCTCCCGGTTGCAGAGAATATCCGGATTCGGGGTGCGCCCGGCGCGGTATTCACTCAGAAAATATTCAAACACCCTGTCCCAGTATTGATCGGAAAAGTTCACGCCCTGCAGTTCGATGCCGAGTTTGTCGCAGACCGCGCGCGCGTCACGTAGATCGTCTTCGGCAGTGCAGTGTTCATCGGTATCATCGCCTTCCCAGTTTTTCATGAACACGCCGCGCAAGCCAAAGCCCTGCTGTTGCAGAAGCAGGGCGGCGACCGAGGAGTCAACGCCGCCGGACATGCCGACGATGATCTGCTGTTTATCTGTTGAAGGCATTTTAAATAAACGAACTCATTTGAAAAAACGTCCGATGATTTGGGCAAACATCCGGTAAAGTCCCCAGCCAATCACAATTAAAAGCGGGAGGTAGGGAACAATGGCTTCGAATAAACTCATGCTGCGGGGGGGGCTTCCTGTACCAGCACCCAGGGGGCGATGACCACCGCCCAGAAGATGATGTCTGCCTGATGCCAGCGGCGGGCATGATCATCATTGGCGCGTTTTATCTGCCCGGCGTTCAGCCAGTTTTCGATACGGCTTTTATCGTCGCGGATAAATTTAACCGCCACCTCAATCAGATCAAGCCCGCTATCCACAACAATGACGCTGCCGCGGGCAAAATGACGTTGCAGTTCCGGCCATTCGATTTTGCCGGTTTCCAGATTCAGTTTCTGGCGCAGCTCATCGGTGCTCAGTGGCGGGTTGTCAGGTGTGTTCGGATTCATGGCAGAGCTTTAATCAGATCAAGTGGGTAACGCCTACCGCTCAGGTAGTCATCGATACATTGCAGAACCAGCGGGCTGCGTAAATTCTGTTGTTGGTCAAGTTCATCGCGGCCGAGCCAGCGACTGCGAATGATGCCTTCATCCAGCGCCTGTCCGGGGGCATGTTCGCAGACTGCGCCGGTAAAACAATGGCGCAAAAATGTTTCGCCGTTATGCGGATGTGTCCAGCGGTAGATACCGGTTAAGGCCTCGGGGATAAATTTCCAGGCGGTTTCCTCCCGCGTTTCCCGTATGACCGCGTCGATCAGGCTTTCGCCCTCTTCGAGATGGCCGGCGGGCTGGTTAAGCACGGTTTTGCCATCGATTGATTCTTCGACCATGAGAAATTTTCCTTCACGCTCGACCAGGGCGGCGACGGTGACGTGGGGGCGCCAGCGTTGTTTTTCCAGTTTTGTCATGTAAATACTCGTTGGGGAACTCAAGTTCCCGCCATTGTCCCGGTTCCAGCCCGTCCAGATTCCAGGGGCCGATAGCATAGCGGATCAGGCGCAGGGTAGGGTAGCCGACTGCCGCCGTCATTCGCCGCACCTGCCGGTTGCGGCCCTCCCGCAGGCTGATCTCAAGCCAGCTGGTCGGAATGCTGGCGCGATAGCGTATCGGTGGATTTCGTGGCCAGAGTTCGGGATCTGCGATAATTTTCGCGCTGGCCGGGCGCGTCATGCCGTCTTTGAGCGGTACGCCGCTACTGAGCCGGGCGATAGCGGTGCTGTCCGACTCGCCTTCGACCTGCACGAAATAGGTTTTGCTCATTTTCTTTTTCGGATGGCTGATCCGGTGTTGCAGGCGGCCGCTGTCGGTGAGCAGCAACAGGCCTTCGCTGTCCTTGTCCAGACGACCGGCCGGGTAGATGCCGGGGATGGAAATAAAATCCGCCAGTGTCGCGGTTTCGCCCTTGTTGTCCCGATCCGGGGAAAACTGGCAAAGCACGGCGAAGGGTTTACAAAAAGCGATCAATCGGGGCATCCGCCGGATTATATCAGCAAAAACGATGCTTCATGGGCGGAATGGAAAAGCGTTTAAAGCGTCACCACAGCGTCAGGCCTGCAGCACAGGACAGATGGGGAAAAAGCGGGAGAGGGTAGCCTCAACGCCCTGTTGAGGTGTATGGCCGGAGTTCAGGGCGTTGAGTCACTCACTATGTCAGCTCAGTGCAGATCTGCTCCTGATGAAGCATCACTGAGCTTAATCGCCGTTGCGTGCAGGCCTTTGGGACCCTGGGTGCACTCAAATTCGACTAGCTGCCCTTTTTTGAGGGTTTTGTAACCCTCCATGGCGATGGAAGAAAAATGGGCGAAGATATCATCTCCTCCCTCTTCGGGTGCGATGAAACCGTACCCTTTTGCATTACTGAACCACTTTACTGTACCGGTAGACATGCCGTCCTAGCCTCCTTGTCGCTATCACTTCTAGACGCTGACTTCTTGACTAACGTCTTGTAAGTCAACAATTTATTTATGTCTTTAACAGGGATAAATCACCCCTGTTCCCAACTACTATAGTCAATAATTTTAAACTTGCATGTGAAAAGCAACACAAAATAATGACCCTGCTAATGCGGGGATTGAATTCCGTTTTTGCGCCCAAATTTAGGTAACAGTATTTTAGAACGGGCGGGTGGAATCTTGTACCGAGATGTGGGTCAAAGGACTAGGCAGCGAAATAGAGGTTCAGCTAAAATTCTTACATTATGAGTGATAAAGAAAATACCCCCCCAGAATGGGATGCCAACGAGGGTTTGGCGCTGGAATATGCAAAACCTGAGTTAAAACCGCCTCCCATGTATAAAGTTGTGCTGTTAAATGACGATTACACTCCTATGGAATTCGTTGTTCATATCTTGGAGATGTTTTTTGGCATGAATCGTGAGAAGGCCACGCAAATAATGCTCAATGTGCATACCAAAGGCAAAGGCATCTGTGGCGTCTACC
>WFVC01000006.1 GCA_015491815.1 Gammaproteobacteria bacterium
GTCGCTGGACACGCATGGGACAGGCGCGTGATGAAAGCCTCGGACGCCTGTTGCAACTCGGTGAACCGGAAGCGGTGATTGCGGTGGTTCATGCCGGCGGCCTGACCAACGAACTTGCGCGCCGCGCATGGTGGGCGATGCCAACCGCAGACAATGCACGTTGCATGTTACAGAAACAGGCGATTGTCGAGGGCGACATGGGGGTCGAGCTGGCCGAGTTCCTGATTGAGTTTCTGCCTTTTGAAGAAGAAGCCCGGGATATCATCGAGTCGGTCAGACTGGTCCTGCAGGGCGATCTTATTTCAGACGACAGGCGACAGAACCTGTGGGGCAGGGGGCAACGCAAGAATGCGTTTCTGGTCGGCTTTCTCTTTGTCGAGCCGGATAACCTGCCGCTTGAAAAAGCGCCTCATCCCGCCTTACATGATTATCATGAAAAACTGACTACACTGATCAGTAAGGGCAATCCGGTTGCACGACAGTTACAGCGTCTGCTTGATGCGCCGGGGCAGGCTTTTCTGGCCACCGTCAGTACGGTCATGAAAAAACCGGGCAATCAGGATGTGGTGATTGCGTTGCTCAATGCCATGAATGATTATTTCAGCCCGGCGCTGATACCCGAACAGGAACAGGACATTCAGCAGATCATGGACAGCGTTGAAAATATTCTGCAAACAAAAACAGAGGCGGCGGTTGATGAAGTCTTGCAGGCGCTGCCGCAGGCGCGGGAGATGCTGTTTTCGTTGCTGGTGCTGTCGGCAATAGAAGAAAAGATCGTGAATCCCATTTTTTCCCGCAGTGACGCCATCGGCACGTTGATGCGTAAAAAACTGGAGCCAATCTTCGCGCCGGTCAATCAACAAATACAACAACTGACCGCCTGATTGATGAATACACCCGCCGCGCGCCGAATCGCCTTAAGCATCGATCTGAAACTATCCCATGCCGTGATTGAACAGCATATTGCCGCATCGCCCTATGTGGTTGGCGTTGAACTGGCGCGGCAGATCGATCAGTATGTGCGTGAACAAAAACTCGGTTATTATCCGGCGCTGGATTATTTTCAGGGTAAGGATATCGTCGATGCGGATTTATATAACACTGCCGAAAGCATCGCCTGGCTGCTGGAAAATCTGGCCCAGCAATCTTTGCGTGAACGCTTGCGCAGCTTGTTCATTGACTTACAGTTCGACTCAAGCCATGTGCATATTTATGTCCTGCCGCATGTGCGTCCGCAGCAGAATAACGCCATCCACAGTTTGAGCACGCACTTTACGCCGGATCATCTGCGCGTCTCGCTCAGTGGCGTCTTAAATGCCGACGCGGATAAAAATGATGACACCCTGATTCAGGATCTTGTCATAGAAATCAATGAACTGCTGGATAAACATTTTGCCCGGCACGACATCAATGGAATAAAATTGATAGATTAAATAGCTGTTCCAAATATCTGTACACCTATGGAACAGCGGTAGAATTGTAGGTACGGCTTCAGCCGTACAGGTACGATTGAAATCGTACCTACAACAGGCTCCGGTAATACATAGTGTACTGGAATTAGGAACAGCTATTAACCAACTTTTTGAGGAAACACGCCATGCCCGAAGTGATGATGTACTGCACGCCCACCTGCCCATTCTGCACCCGCGCGGAAAAACTTCTGCAAAAGAAAGGCGTCAAGGTCAAAAAGATAAGCGTCGAAAACGACAAAGCCAAACTCAAGGAAATGATCAAACGCACCGGCCGCAACACCGTGCCACAGATCTATATCGGCGACAAACATGTAGGAGGCTTCGATGATCTTTCCGAACTGGACATCATGGATGAACTGGATCCCCTGCTTGGCATTGACTGATGAAGTATATGAGGGGTAACAAAAGATAGAGCGCCACAGCCTTGTTTGTTGTTCGGAAGATTTTATACAAAAAAAATCCTGACCGGAAATCGGTCAGGATTATAGTTGGTGGAGGCGGCGGGAATCGAACCCGCGTCCGCAAGACCTCCGCCTTTGGCTCTACATGCTTATCCACGCCTATTGAATTTAACGGTTAGCAACCCGACGGGCAGGGCAA
>WFVC01000007.1 GCA_015491815.1 Gammaproteobacteria bacterium
CCTGTACGGCTCATTTGTGCACCCTGCCGGGCATTTCACCCGCAGGGTAGAAGCCGTACCTACAGTTTCATCTCTGTTTCGTAGGTGGATTGGTATTTGGAACAGCCCCTAGGATGATACATTATTACGAATAAAGGCGACAAACCGCCGAGCCCAGTGGTTGGCGGAAGTGTCGCGCAGGTGGGCGTAGTTTGCCAACAGGTTTTTATAAACGATGCCATCGTTCTCACCGTCGATGCCGCTTCCGCGCATGACCCGATAGGCGAATGTCAATGCCCCGGTATTTTCCAGTGTGGAATAGTGGAATTCGTGCCCCGGGATAATCAAAGGACTATCTGTTTCGCCGAGTGCGGGCCAGAGACGATGCGGCGTTTCAGTTAGCTGAATGTAGCCCCGTCCTTGTGGGGTTTGATACATCCGCGTATCGGCGGGGATGATACCGACCATCTCATGATGTTGATCATGCCAGTGGATGCCGCGGGTCAGGTACATCAGGCCGCCGCATTCCGCATAAGCCGGCAGGCCGTGTTCAATTGCGTCGTGGATTTTTTTACGCAGGCGGTGATTGCGGGATAAGGCCTGCATGTTGGCTTCAGGGAAGCCGCCGCCGATGAACAGAGCGTCACAGGCGGGCAGATCCGAATCCTGCAGGGTATCGAAAAAAATCAGTTTCGCGCCGGCAGTTTCCAGTGCTTCAAAGTCTTCCGGATAATAAAAACCAAAGGCGGCGTCGCGGGCAACGGCAATGCGCACCTCCGGTTTATTCGTCTGCTGAGGAGGACGCTCAAACTGATAAGCGGGAAGTTTCGGCGCGCTGGCGGCAATCTGCATCAGTTTGTCGAGCTCGACCTGCTGGCTGATTAGTCTGCCAATCTGGGCAACTTTGTTATCCGCTTCCTGAGTTTCATTACTGGGGATCAAACCCAGATGACGCTCGGTAATCTGTAGATCGGGATTGTGATACACCGCTCCCACAACCGGGACATCGGTGTAATGTTCGATCACGGCGCGCAGTTTGCTTTCGTGGCGGCTACCCCGGATCTGATTGAGAATGACGCCGGCAATATTAATTTCCGGCTCAAAATTCTGGTAACCGAGTATCAGCGGGGCAATGCCCCGGGTAACGCCCTGCACATTAATAACCAGTACGACGGGAGTGCGGGTTAACCGGGCCAGCGCGGCATTGCTGTTGCTGCCTTCGATGTCCAGACCATCGTAGAGTCCCTTATTACCCTCGATGATAGAAATATCGCTGTTGACTGAATATTTATCCAGGGTCGCGAGAATTTCATCATGTTGCATGGTGTAAAAGTCGAGGTTGTGGCAGTCGCGTCCACAGGCGCGGGTGAGCCACATGGGATCGATGTAATCCGGCCCTTTTTTAAATGACTGAACGGCTTTTCCCCGTGCTTTAAAGGCGGCACAAAGTCCGACGCTCAGCGTTGTTTTGCCTGAGGACTTGTGTGCAGCGGAAATAAGCAGTCTATTCATTTGAGTTCAAACTGTAGCCGAATAAAAAAGGGGACGCAGCAATGCTGGTCCCCTGTTATTGAATAATGCTGCATGTACAGCAGCCATACAGTTTTATTTGTGGTGCGGATCAACCACTTCGTTCGCCAGGCTTTCCGGCAGGAAGCGCAATACCTTGACAGCCAGTGCGACAGTGATCATGGCGGTCGCCATGCCACCCAGCCCCAGCATAATTTCCGGCAGGGTAGGCGCATAGTGATTGATCACGCCGTCAAAGAAGCTGCTTTCAACCTGCATACCGGGGAACAGCACCAGTGGATAGGCCTGACCGCCGATAATGATGACATACATTTCAGCCAGTCCACCCAGGATAATCAATACTGCTGCAAGGCCAACCAGCGTTCTGGATTTGCCCCATACAGGGTGATAAAGAAGAGCCAGAGGGATCAGACTGCCAATCAGAACTTCACCAAACCAGAATAACTGGGTATAGATGCCGCCATTCAACAGAATAAAGTTTTCGACGCCACTGTGTTCTGCGGCATATATATTAGTAACATGCTGAACGACTACGAAGTAGAGTGCGCCAGCAACAAATACGCCAAGCAGGTTTTTCAAACGATTGAAAATAATATCGCCCAGAGGTCTTCCCGTCCAGTTATAAGAAGCCAGCAGCACCAGGATGAAAATAGCCAGCCCGAAAGAGAAAGACATGACGACAAACATCGGCGCCATAATAGCCGCATCATAGGCCTGACGTGCGACCAGAAAACCAAAGATAGAACCGGTACCGGTTGTTAGCGTCAGTCGCCAGATAAAGGCGGCAAAGCCGGCATACTTGCTATATTTATTAAGGTTGCGCTGCATCATCGTCCAGATATAAATGCCGACGATGATAAAGAAACCGTTATATAGAATCATATTCCAGGCAAATATCGACTTAAAATTATATTTGGTCATGGCCACAATGAGCCGATCCGGGCGCCCCAGGTCAAGAACCAGAATCATTAGACCACCCAGCAACAGGGCAAGTGATAATAGTCCGGAAAGACGAGCCATTGGTTTATACGGTGTTTTCTGAAATACCGATGAAATCGAAGCAACATTCAGCGCCCCGGATGCGGCAACAATTAAAAACACCGCAAATACATGCGGCATGCCCCAGACGATCTGATTCGTCATGCCGGTAACATGATGACCATGATGTTCCATATAATAGCTGGAACCAAGTGCGGCGAGTATGAAAATACCCAGGAAGCCGAGCAGTCCAAGATAACCTGCACTACGGCCTTCAATTTCCACAAAATTTGCTTTTTTCATTATGCCGTTAACTCACTATTAAATATTGTTAGATGCCCTGATAACGAACGCCGGTATTCAAGCCCAGATCCGCACGAATCTGTTTACCGCCATATTCCGCCAGACGTTGAGAAATTTCACTGTCCGGGTCATTCAGGTTGCCAAATATCATTGCGCCATGTTCTGCAGCATTACAGGCTTCAACACAGGCGGGAGTGCCATCGCGATCAACCCGATGCACGCACATTGTACAGGCTTCAACGGTTCCTTTTCCGCGTGGCGCATGTACTTTTTGATCTTCGACATCTTCGTGTTCAAATGAACGCGCCTTGTAAGGGCAGGCCATCATGCAATACCGACACCCGATACAGATATGTCGATCGACCAGCACGATACCGTCGGCGCGTTTAAATGAAGCACCGGTAGGACAGACATCGACACAGGGGGGATGTTCGCAGTGCTGACACATCATTGGCAAGGACATAACATGTCCGGTTTGCGTGTCGGTAACTTTTAGTTTGCGAATCCACTGAACATCAGTCTGTGGCCGATTATGCCCCTTCAGACCATTTTCAGTTTTGCAGGCTGTGACGCAATCATTACAGCCTGTTGAGCATTTGTTGCTGTCGATAAGCATACCCCAGCGGACTTTATCGGTGACAGCCTGATCATCAGGTTTTGCCTGTGCAACTTCATAAAGAAGAACACCGGGAACAATTGTCAAACCGGCAGTTGCTGTAGCGGAGCCCAGGAACTTACGTCGTGACAAATCTGTATTTTGGGATGATTCTTTGTGCGACATTATTTTGAATCTCCAGATGGCAAGACGTCATTCGAAGCAAACTTTTCATGACCTTCTGGTAGTGACTGTCTATTCGAGCTTTCTGACTGATAGGCGCTTTCTGGTTTGTCGTTGTGACATTGAAAACAGTCAATTGTGACGGCGGCATAATTATGGCAACTGCTGCAGAAGTGTTTGCTTTCGCCAAACTTCGCATATTTACCATTATCGTCTGCAGAGACATGACATTCGACACACTCGGCCAGACTGTACTTTTTGGTGCGAATGCCTTTATGCATGGTCTCATCACGCTGATGCAGAAGATATTCCATATGATTTTTACGCATATCGCTAACAGGATTTACGCAACCATATTCAGCTGTTGCTTTCGCCTTAGCCTTGGGCACCTGTGGCAGGTCGCCGGCAGCAAAAAGGCCAAGGGGCAGGGTTAAAAATAACCCCGCCAGCAACAGTTTTAGCTTTCTCTTGTGTTGTCCAACTGACACTGTTTAGCCCTCAGTTTGATTATTCACCCATTGCCATGTCGATGTAGC
>WFVC01000008.1 GCA_015491815.1 Gammaproteobacteria bacterium
GGATAATACCGTCCCTTCCAGTCGCGTAGCCAATGTGTATGTGGCCTATGCCGGTGATGGCGCACTGGAATCTGCAAATAGCATGGGTCCGCTGGCGCGCTTTTTCCAGAGCGGCGTCTGGCCGTATTAAGCGTGCGCATTATTTGTTTCAGTTGGCAAACAATTTGCTTAATGCCTGTTAACGGATAAGAGGATTCTAACATGTTATCAGTCAAAGAACTCAGTTTTACGATTATTGTCGGGCTTATTATGATTCTCGGTCTGGGCAGCGGCGTTGCGCGCGCGGATCGGCTCAAGGATGTGATGAAAATCGCCGGCGTGCGTGACAACCAGTTGATTGGTTACGGCATTGTTGTAGGACTGAATGGTACTGGTGACGGCACTGGTGGGCGGGATATCACCAGCCAGAGTATTCGCAATATGTTGAGTCGTCTGGGCGTGACCTTGCCGCAAAAATTGAATATTAAACCGGACAATACGGCGGCGGTGATGATTCATGCGACGCTGCCGGCCTTTTCCAAAGTCGGCAAGACGATTGATGTCACCGTTTCTTCGATGGGCGACGCCAAGAGTTTGCGCGGCGGCACCCTGTTAATGACGCCGTTAAAAGGCGCGGATAACCAGGTTTACGCCGTGGCGCAGGGCAACGTGATTGTCAGTGGTTTTGGCGCGCAGGGTTCGGATGGCTCCAGCATTACTGAAAACATTCCCAGCGCCGGTCGTATTCCCAATGGTGCGATTGTGGAACAGGTGATTGATACTCCCTTTGGCAGCCGCAAGGATATCGTACTGAATTTAAACCAGCCGGATTTCACCACTTCCAAACGTCTTGCGGATGTAATCAACAAATCCATCGGTCCGGGAACCGCCTACAGTATTGATTCGGGATCGGTTTCCGTGAGCGCGCCAATGGATCCTTCGCAGCGGGTCGCCTTTATTTCAATGCTGGAAAACCTGACCATGACCCCGGCGGAAGGGGTCGCGCGCATTATTGTTAATTCCCGAACCGGAACGGTGGTGATTGGCAAGTATGTGCATGTATTGCCGGCAGCGGTTTCCCATGGCAGTTTGACAGTGACGATTACTGAAGAACCCACGATTAGCCAGCCGGCGCCGCTCTCCGGCGGCAATACTGTGGTGGTGCCGCGGT
This sequence comes from Gammaproteobacteria bacterium, assembly GCA_015491815.1. Taxonomy (GTDB): domain Bacteria; phylum Pseudomonadota; class Gammaproteobacteria; order UBA6429; family Thiohalophilaceae; genus JAADGZ01. The sequence goes on from WFVC01000008.1 coordinate 1,151, forward strand.
CAAATCTTGCCGTTGAAGAAAAAGCCGATCCCATGTTTGTCTTTAATCCCGGTGTGTCACTGGATGAAATTGTGCAGGCGGTGAATGAGGTCGGCGCTTCCCCCAGCGATCTGGTGGCCATTCTCGAAGCCCTGAAAGCGGTGGGCGCCTTGCGCGCCGAATTAGTGGTTATATAGCTTATTTCAACGCAAAGGCACCCACCCTACGGAACTGCGCCTTTGCGTTAAGCTGTTTCTCTCCCATTTTATCCCGCAGACAGATTCAGGCACGGAACCTGCATATTACGACTATATGCAAACATCGTCTTCCTACATATCGCCGGTTGATCTGAATCAGGATGTTTATACTGATTTGAACGGTCTTTCGCGTCTGCGCAAGCAGGCGCAGGAGGATCCCGGGCAAACCCTGAAAACCGTGGCCCGCCAGTTTGAGGCGCTGTTCATGCAGATGGTGCTGAAAAGCATGCGGGACGCCAGTTTCGGCGATCCCATTTTCGACAGTTCGCAAGGCGAATTCTATCAGGATATGTTTGATAAACAGCTTAGTCTCAGCCTGTCACAGGGACGCGGTATGGGCATGGCTGAAGCGCTGGAGCGACAGATGCGCGGGCAGATTCAGATGCCGGTCACCGTCGCCTCGACACCCGCAGCAGAGAACAGGTCAACAGACAAAACAGGATCTGAAGCACTGGCCCTGACAATGCCGCTACTGAAAAGAGCATCACCGGAACCGGCGTCAAGACCAGCCCGAAACAGGACAGTGGATGAAACAGAACCCGCAAGATTTTCTTCACCGGAAGCTTTTGTCCGGCACATGTTGCCGCTGGCGCAACAGGCGGCGGACAGGCTCGGGGTGAGCGCCGAAGTGTTACTGGCGCAGGCGGCGCTGGAAACCGGCTGGGGTAAACACATTAGTCGGAGCGCCGATGGCGACAGCAGTCATAATCTGTTCAATATTAAAGCGGGGCAGGACTGGCAGGGCGATCGTGTCGCCATTCGCACGCTGGAATATCGCGATGGCCTGGCTCGGCATGAACGCGCGGCGTTCCGCGCCTATGATAGTTATGAAGACAGCTTCAACGATTATGTCGATTTTCTGCAATCCCGTCCCCGTTATCAATCCGCCTTGAAACAGGCGGATAATCCGGAAGGTTTTATTCGTGAGTTGCACGGCGCCGGTTATGCGACGGATCCGGATTACGCCGATAAAATTTTGAATATCATGCAGCGTCCGACCTTGCAGACCGCGATGGACAATGGAGGGCAGCATGCAGGTTAGGATGACGCCATCAGCGTTTCAATTAAACACAAATATGCAAAAATATTTCTTTACACCTTTGCGTCTTTGCGTCGTTGCATTTGATTTTAGTATTGATCATCAGGCGGGGCATACTTATGGCCGGTGATGTGCTTGGCATCAGTGTTTCGGGTTTACTGGCGTCGCAGCGCAATCTGTCGACCACCAGTCATAATATCGCTAATGCGAATACCGATGGCTATTCCCGTCAGCGCGTAGATGTCGTTGCTCGTACACCGCAGGCGCGGGCTAATGGTGCGGTGGGAACCGGCGTGATCGTCAGCAATGTCGGCCGGGTCTATGATGAATTTGTCGCCGGAGAGGTGCGTGATAATACGTCCAGCAGTACGGCTTTCAATATTAACCATCAATATACCAGTCAGGTGGATAATCTGTTATCGGATCCCAATGCCGGACTGGCGCCTTCACTGCAGTCTTTCTTCGCCGCAGTGAACGGCGTTGCCGATGATCCTTCTTCGGCGTCCGCTCGGCAAGTGTTGGTGAGTGAAGCCAATTCATTAAGTGAACGCTTTAATTACCTTGATGATCGTTTTAATACGATTCGCAAAGGCGTCAATCAGGATGTGCACAACATGGTGGGGGAAGCGAGTGAAATCGCGGACTCGATAGCCAAACTTAATGATACGGTTGTTAAAGCGCGTGAGATCGGTGGCAACACGCCCAGTGATCTGCTGGATCAGCGCGATCGTCTGGTGGAAAAACTGGCCTCACTGGTGTCGGTGCGAGTGGCCGAACAGGAAGATGGACGCCTGAATGTATTTATGGGCAATGGTCAGGCGCTGGTGATTGGCAGCGTGGCCTCGGAACTCAAGGCGCAGAATGGCCGCAATGATCCTGATGAAGTCGAGATTGTATTTAAAAGCGGAAATGGTGCGGAATCGGTCATTACCCGATTTTTGACCGGCGGCAAACTCGGCGGACTGTTGGAGTTCCGGCGGGGAATACTGGATGCCTCGCAAAATGAACTGGGCCGCATTGCTATCGGTATTGCCAAAACCTTCAATGATCAACATCGCCTGGGTATGGATATCAATAATGATCTGGGCGAGAATTTTTTCTTTGCAAGCGATGAGCGCACCCCCAAAGTGTTGCCGCATAGTCGTAATGAAGGCGACACCCTGTTAGGCGCCGAGATTACCGATATCGACAAGCTGACCATCAGCGATTATGAATTAATTTATCGTGAAGGTCAGTACAAGCTGATACGCCTGAAAGATGACAAACTGATCGGAAGCTATTCTTCTCTACCCGCTGAAGTGGAAAGCGAAGGCTTCCGGATAAACAAAATCAGTGGTTCCAGTCTTGAAAATGGCGACACCTTTACTATTCGCCCGACCCGTCTGGGCGCACAGAATTTTTCTACAGTTATTGCTGATGTTGGTAAAGTAGCCGCTGCTTCGCCGTTACGCACCGAAGCCAATATCGGCAACCTTGGCAATGCCGAAATCAGCGCGGCGATCGTGCATGATACCGAGAACCATGTCTTTGATCGCAACCGCAGCAAACTCAACCCTCCCTTTGTGATCCGCTTTATTGATGAGTCACATTATGAAGTGTTGGACAATAGTGGCAACGCCATCCCCTTCAAGCTCGCGGCGGTGCCGGAAGATTCGCGTATACAAACAGATGCCGAAGGTCATCCGGTTACCGTTGCCGGCAAGGAACAGGCGAATCCACCCGGCGTCAGCACCGTGCTTGAGTATGATCCCAAAAAAGGCGGAGATGTCTTTCCCCTGCCCGATGGGACGGACTTTGGTTTTCGCGTACGCCTTAGTGGCGAACCCAAAGGCGGGGACACTTTCAGGATTGAATTCAACACTGACGGGATTGGCGACAACCGTAATGCCGTGGCGCTGGCGAAATTACAGAACACGCCAACGCTGGCGAATAATACGATCGATTATTCTCAGGCCTATGCACAACTGGTGTCCCGCGTCGGCAGCAAAACCCATGAGCTTGAAATCAATGCGGAGGCGCAAAACAAACTGTTAACTCAGGCGAAAGAACGACAAGAGTCGATTTCCGGGGTCAATCTGGATGAAGAGGCGGCCAATATGTTGCGTTATCAAAATCTCTATCAGGCCAATGCGCAGGTGATTGCAACGGCCAACAAATTACTCGATACCCTGCTTAACTCGTTTAGATAAGTATTATGCGCATATCCACTCATCAAACTCAGCAGGTGGCGATAGACGCCATGATGGATCAGCAGAAGAAACTGAGCACGGTGCAACATCAGGTGGCGACCGGACGACGCATAACCCGGCCTTCGGATGATCCAGTAGCGGCGGCAAGAGTGCTTAATTTGCGCGATACCTTATCAACGGCTGAACAACATCAGAAAAATATCGCCGCTGCGCGCACCCGGCTGACTATGGAAGAAAGCGTGCTGGAGAACGTCACCAGTATTTTGCAACGGGTGCGCGAGTTAACCGTGCAGGCGAATAATGATTCACTGACGCCGCAGGACAGAGGCTTCGTCGCCGAGGAAATCCGGCAGTTGAATGACGAATTATTTAATCTGGCGAATTCAACCGACAGTAGCGGCGAGTTTCTGTTTTCCGGTTCAAAAACCAAATTCAGACCGTTTAATCGCAGTATTAACGGCGGGTTCGAATATCACGGTGATGACAGTCAGCGCTTTTTGCTGATTGGCCCCGAGCGGCAAATTGCGACCGGCGATTCGGGTAGTGATATATTTCGCAATATCAAGGACGGCAATGGTGAATTCACCATTTATGAAAGTCCCGGCAATAAAGGCAATGCGATTATCTCGCCGGGCAATAGCACCGGTGATTTTATTGATGGGCACTATGCGATTATTTTTTCAAAAACCGTGTATCCGGATGGCAGTAAGTCGTTTTCCTACAAAGTCACTAATGACAAAGGCGAGGTAATCATTCCTGAAGGCACGCCGTATGAATCCGGCGATGCCATTATTTTTAATGGCGTGAATACCTTTATCGAAGGCGAACCGGAAGAAGGCGATTTTTTCACGGTGCGCCCGAGTGAAAATCAGGATGTTTTTACCACGATTGATCGCATTGTCAGCGCCCTGAAAGGAACAACGGGGAACAGCAAGGATCATTCCGGTTTGCATAATGAAGCGAACCGCGCGCTGGTGGGGCTGGATCAGGCCATTGGCAATGTGCTTGAAATCCGCGCTACGCTGGGGGCGCGTCTGAATGCGCTCGATGGTCAGGAAGAAATCAACGAATCCTATAAACTGCAGATCGAACAAAGCCTGTCGAAAGTCGAAGATCTGGATTACAGCAAGGCGGTGAGTGAACTGAACCTGAAACTCACCGGACTGGAAGCCTCTCAGAAAGCCTTCACCCGCGTCCAGGGTATTTCTCTGTTTAATTATATCTAAACTGATTCCCGTACACCTGTGGAACAGCATGGAGTTGTAGGTACGGCTTCAGCCGTACAGGTACGATTGAAATCGTACCTACAACAGATTCCGCTGATGATGGTGTACGGGAATCAGGATCAGCTATTGAGTGGCGAGGAAAAGCGGCATCCTCTGATTTTTGCGGTAAAAAAATTAAAATTATTTTGCCTGTTTAAAAAATTAAATTAAAAACAATAACATAGCCCCATAAAAAATTTACTCCTCCCCCCTTCAGGAAGCGCAAACCCGGACGCTAGTGTGTCACGGGAGCGGTGAATATATCCATTTTCGATGTATATCCGCTAGAGAGTATCTAATCAAAAACACGATTGTTGTTGGCGATTAATTAGAGGAGAGCGCTATGCCTCAAGTCATTAATACAAATATTTTATCATTGAACTCCCAGCGTAACCTGAATAATTCTCAGGAAGCATTACAGGTATCCTTGCAGCGTTTGTCATCCGGTCTGCGGATTAACAGCGCCAAGGATGATGCTGCGGGTCTGGCTATTTCTGAACGTTTTACTTCGCAAATTCGTGGCCTGAATCAGGCGGTGCGAAACGCCAACGATGGTATTTCGCTGGCGCAAACAGCGGAAGGCGCGTTATCGGAAGCGGGCAATATTCTGCAACGTGTGCGTGAACTGGCGGTACAGTCGGCCAATGCCACCAACTCGGCATCCGATCGTCAGGCGCTGCAGGCGGAAGTCGGGCAACTGGTATCCGAGCTGGATCGTATCGCCACAGCGACCGAGTTCAACGGCCAGAAGCTGCTGGACGGCACCTTTGGCGCTGCGGTGTTCCAGGTTGGCGCCAATGCCAACCAGACTATTCAGACCACCACCAGTAATTTCCGCACTGCGCAGTACGGTAACTATCGCGTGGAAGGGGTCGCCTCAACGGGCACCTCGACCCAGCGTATCGCTGGGGAAACTTTATCAGTCAGTGGTTCACTGGGTACGCTCAATTTTGATATTGACGCGGGCACCAGCGCCAAGAAGATTGCTGAAATCGTGAATGCGAAAAGCGATCAGACCGGCGTCAGCGCCTTTGCCAATACAGAGCAGGCGATCAGTTTCAATGCCGCCGGCGCTTATGTGCTGGATGTGACTTCTGATAATGCTGAAGCTCAACAGATATCCTTTACCATTAGTGGCACCGAAGGCAATGATGGCCTTGCCGGTGCGGTAACCGCCTTCAATGATGTTGCTTCCAAGACCGGCGTCACTGCCAGGGTTAGTGAGGATGGCACCGGCGTCGTTCTGATGAACAGCACCGGTAATACCATTACCCTGGCTGAAGCCGCGAATAGTACCAATAGTGGTTCAATTCAGGTCGGTGACGCTGTCATTCCCGCCGGTTCATCCGGAGGTGGTGGTGAAGCACCGGCAGAAGGCGAAGGCGGCCCGACAGGCGCGGTTGCGATTATTACCGGTCAGGTTATTTTCGATTCCGACAAGTCTTTCAGCGTTTCGGGCATGGCTGGAGCAACAGTCAGCGAGGCGACTGTGGCATCTGAGCTGAATTCAGTCGCCAACCTGGATATCAGTTCGGTCGAAGGCGCGAACCTGGCGCTGGCGACGGTGGATTCGGCGCTGGCGACAGTGAGTAACCAGCGCGCGAAATTCGGTGCTATCCAGAGTCGCTTTACCTCGACCATTGCCAATCTGGCGACCAACGCGGAAAACCTGACGGCAGCGCGTTCACGTGTTCGTGATGCTGACTTCGCACAGGAAACCGCCGAGTTGACGCGTGCCCAGATCCTTCAGCAGGCTGGTACCGCAATGTTGGCACAAGCGAATGTGGCGCCGCAAAACGTCCTGAGTTTGTTGCAATAACTGGAAAAAACGTGACGCGGAAGTTAGTCTTCCGTGGTTTCGTCCAGCAGCAAATGAGGTGACGTTATGGCAACACATTCAATAACCAATGTGGCTCTGGTGGCGACCACGACAGGAAGTCGCGCCGCCAGTGGTTCCACGGGGAATGTTGCCGACGAGCGGCAAACGGTTGCCGCTGCAGTCATCGAGGAGCAAACCCGTGAAACCGAGGTCACAAAGGAAGATCTTGAAAAAGCGGTGAGCCATCTGAAGGATTACGTACAGAACATGAAGCGTGACATGGATTTTAGTGTGGATGATAAAACCGGACGTTTTGTGGTGAAAGTCTATGACTCAGAAACCAAAGAATTGATACGCCAGATACCCTCTGAAGAGATGCTGGCGATATCGAGACACCTGGTGGAATCCATGGAAAGTGAGGAGGCCAGAAAAGGATTTCTAATAGAACTGAATGCCTGACAGGGATGAGAGGGGCTGGTACTGAACTTGCATTGTACCGGTAAACGGGTTTCAGGATGGAATCCACATTCAGCGCTAAATGAGTCAAGAGGTACGGTATGCCAACCATAACATCTGCAGGTGTCGGATCAGGACTGGATGTCGCTGGTCTGGTAGACAAACTGGTGGCGGCAGAAGGTGAACCAGTAAAGATTCGCCTGGATCGCAAGGAAGTGAAACTCCAGGCCGAACTTTCCGCAATGGGAACATTCAAGGGCGCCGTATCCGGATTTCAGTCTTCACTTGAAGCGCTGCGTGATCCGGAGACCTTTGGTAAGCTCGAGGTGACGAGTAGTAATGAAGATATGCTGGCTGCAACGGCCAGTAAAGACGCCCAGCCGGGTAATTATGAAATTGAAGTTCTGCAGCTTGCCCGGCCACATAAGCTTTCAAGCTCTCCACTGGAATCTGATCGTCTTCCATTAGGGAGCGGTAGTCTGACGATTCAACTGGGCCGGATAGAGACTGTACCGGGAACAGAATTAGCAAGTGAGAGTCGGCGTTTCATAATGAATCCAGATGTCCCCGCAAAAACAATCACCATTACAGACGGCAATGCCAGTCTGCGCGGGATTCAGGAAGCGATTAATAAAGCCGATGCCGGGGTTCGCGCATCGGTGATCAATGATGGCAATGGCTATCGTCTGGTGCTGACTTCACTGGTTGCCGGCAATGACAACAGTATTCGCATCAAGGTCAATGATAATGACGGAGCCGATCAGGATAGCGCAGGTCTCTCAATATTCGCCTATGAGCCGGATAACCCGCAGGGTCAGGCTCAGAACATGAATGAAGTGGTGGCGACGCAAAATGCGGAATTGAATGTGGATGGCATTTTTATCAGTCGTTCCAGTAATGACATCGATGATGTGATTGATGGAGTGACACTTAACCTCAAACCGGATTCCGAAGGCAGTATCAACCGACTGAGTGTTGAAATGAGCACAGCAACAGTTACTCAGTCAGTGAATGACTTTATTAACAGTTACAATGAACTGATCGATACGGTGGAGGCATTAACCGGCTATGATCCGGAAACAAAAACCGCTGGCCCGCTTTCCGGTGACGCTTCCATTCGTGGCGTGATCAGCCAGATACGCCGCACTCTGAGTGAAAACTTCAGCAGTGTTAATTCAAAATATGATTCCCTTTCCAGTATCGGCATCGATAGCCAGCGTGATGGCAAGTTGACGCTGGACAGCGCAAAACTTCAGGCCGCGATTGACGATGATCTGCAACAGGTGACCCAGTTATTTTCGATTTCAGGTTCCAGCAGCGATCCCGCCATACGCTATATTGAGGCGGGCAGTGCAACCCAAACCGGCGCCTATGATCTGGTGATTACGCAGATGGCCTCACAGGGCGCCTGGGCGGGACGTCCAGTATCAGGATTTTCAGGCAACGGACAGCGGTTTCCGGTAAGTCTTCAGGACGGCGATAACAGTTTCAGAATTAAAGTCGATGGTCTGGCCAGTCAGAAAATCACTCTGGCGGCGAAGAACTATCGTAATGAGAATGAACTCGTCAACGAACTGCAAAGCCAGATCAATGCCGATCCGAATTTTCAAAGCAACGAGGTTTCTGTGGAAGCCTATTTTTCCAATGGTCGCCTGCTGCTGGTTTCCAGTCGTTATGGCGGTAATTCATCGGTTGACGTGTTGCAGGCGGATGCAGGGCTTAAAGAAAAACTGGGTTTTCATGTTGGCGCAGGGATTCGTGGCGAGGATGTCGCCGGTCGTTTCAACAATGTCGCCGCTATCGGCAATGGCCGGAAACTTACTGGAAAAGGTGCGGCTGAAGGGCTGAAAATAGAAGTTCAGGAAGGGGAAGCCGGTGAGCGCGGGCAGGTGTTTTTTTCGCATGGGGTTGGGGCGCGTTTATATGAGTTAACCGGACAGTTTTTGAAACAGGATGGCATTATTGCTGTTCGTAATGAAGGTTATACGGATCGTATTAAGGAGATTGAAAAAGACAGGGAAAAGCTGGCGCAGAAACTGGAAAAATCCGAACAGCGTTATCTGAAACAGTTTACCGCGCTGGACGCCACGCTTGGAAAAATGCGTTCGACCGGGAATTTTCTCAGTAATCAGCTGGATTCCCTGCCGGGAGCGGCGAAAACAAATTCGAAGAAATAGGCATCATAAACAGAATGTGATGAAGATAAGGATCAGAAAAACAACAATGCTCAACAGCATATCCGGATACAGCCGGTTGGCGCTGTATTTTTTTGCAACCGGCCTGTTCCGGCTGTGTGTTGGCGGGTTGTTTTTTGTGGTTCTGGTGATGTGTTTTAAGCACAGATTAAACGAGGAGTCAGCTAATGAATATGGCAAAGCTACATAGTGGCGTTAAGCAGTATAGTAAAGTCGGCGTTTCCAGTGGCGTTGAGTCCGCCAGCCCACATCGTCTGATCCAGATGTTGATGGTCGGTGCGCTGGAGAAAATTAATACCGCCAAAGGGCACATGGAGCGCGGTGAAGTCTCGCCAAAAGGCGGCAATATCAGCTGGGCGATATCAATTATCGATGGGTTGCGCGCCAGTCTGGATCTGAATACCGGAGGGGAAATCGCGCAAAATCTGGATGATCTCTATGATTATATGACCCGGCGTCTGGCTCGAGCCAATGTTGAGAATGATGCGGATATTCTTGACGAAGTGGCGTCTCTGCTACGTTCAATCAAGGCGGGTTGGGACGAGGTGCCGGAACGGTTGCAGCAGGAAAAGCAGAATGCAGGACATTGAATGTTTCAGGAGATAAATGACAATGGCGGCGACTCCACAATCACTGGCGCATGAAATCCTGTTTATCAGCCATGAAATGTATGATCATGCCAGACGGGGCGACTGGCTTCGGTTTGGTGAACAGGAATCGAAGCGCCGGAAAATTATCGAGGCCCTGTTCGCCCATCCCGATACCGATGTCAGTCTCGATGAACTGGCGAGAATATTAAGGCAGGTGCTGGTGATTGATAATAAAAGCATTGCTCTGGGTGAACAGGAAAAACAGCGTCTGAGCCGGGAAATCACCGGGCAAAAGCAGCATCGGCAGGCGGCGCTGCGCTATCAGCGCGTGGCTATGAACTAACGGCGCTGGCGGCCATCCTTTCAATCGGAAAGAACAGATTTTCAGCTCTTTTTAGCGGGCGGCGGGCGGCTTTCCATCGATGCCTGCAGATTATCCCTTTTGTCATAGTAAAATAATAAATTATATTGCTGGCAAATTAGGAAAGATTCACCTATAGTATGACCAGCTACAGATTATGTTATTGGCGGTTTTGGTTGTTCCCTTCGGTTACCCACTTGAATTCCTCGTTTCATTACCTGTACGCAACATCAATTTTTTAATTTATTTAGGTAATAGTTTTATGGCTACAGGCACAGTAAAGTGGTTTAACGAATCGAAAGGTTTTGGTTTTATTTCTCAGGATGACGGTGGCGCCGATGTCTTTGTACATTTCAGCGCAATCCAGGGTTCAGGTTTCAAAACCCTGAATGAAGGTCAGGCCGTCACTTATGAAGTCGAGAATGGCCCCAAAGGCCCCCAGGCGACCAGCGTTACGCCCGCCTAAACTTTTATCGGTGTACCGATAGAAAAAAGAACCCCGCTTCGGCGGGGTTTTTTTATGGCTGACTATATTGTTGGACGAGGTGTAAAATTCACCCCGAAATTAAGTTATTAACTGGCAATAGCGGAGAAACGTATGCAGGACGATCTTTTGTCGATTGATATATCGCTTGCCCTGAAATGGTGTGAGTTACCGGCAACAAGCTCGACCTCGGCATTGCGTCAGCATAATTTGTTGACCTTCTCCCTGCTTGATGCCCTCCATGAGCAGCCGGCAGTGGCGCACGATGCTCACCACGCCTCACCTGAACTGCAACGTATTGAAAATAAACTGAATTTATTGATTGAGCTGGTCAGCCAGCTGGCCGGGCGCTCGACCTCGCATTGGCATCCCATTCCGGTCAGACTTTCCTGCAGGGGGATTGAATGGCTGTCTGATACACCTATAGATAAAATACAGCTGCTGCTTGAACTCTATCTTGATGGGGACATGCGGCATGCGCTGAAAATAATTGCCGAGGTTGTTTCAGTAACTGAGCAGAAAGGGCGTTATCTTATTGGCGCGAACTTCAAATCACTGGATGAGATTGAAGAAAATCAGCTGGAAAAGTGGATATTTTCTCACCATCGACGCCGGGTAGCTGAGGTTCGGAAGCGGAATTCTCCCGTCTGAGAGATAAAATACACGCCATATTTCAGCTATTTGGACGCGGCGGTCTCGATCTGACAAAATTTTGACTTTTTGTGGAGGGCTGCTAACATCAAGGTAGTTTTTGCCTTCTATTACCGATTTTTGTAAGGAATCGTCCATGTCTTATAAATCCGTGCTACTGATTGAAAGTGACACGCAACGCCGTTCTGACCTGAATTTACTCCTGAACTTTATTGACTACGGGCAGATTGAGTCAGCAGATATGGACTCATGGCGCTCAATTGAGACGCCGGAAGAGGGCTGGGACGTCATTATTACTGGGCAGGCGGATACCTGTGAACGTACTCGGGCTGAAATCGAAGAGCTGAAGGATGAGTTCGGCGCGGATGTTCCCGTTCTCCTGCTTCATCATCGTAGCGGCAAACCGACTGAATTGGCGCCGCCATTAATTGCCAGCAGAATTGAATATCCCGTCAAATACCGCCAACTGCAACATGCCCTGCATCAGGCTGAAATTTATCAACGCACCAACACCCGCCCCGGTTCGGGCACCCAGACGCTGTTTCGCAGTCTGGTCGGCAACAGCCGCGCTATTCGTGAAATTCGCCGGCAGATCGATCAGGTCGCTGATTCCGAGGCCAATGTGATGATCCTGGGGGAATCCGGTACGGGCAAGGAAGTAGTGGCGCGTAATCTTCATTACCATTCTTCACGCAGAGACAAGCCCTTTGTGCCGGTGAATTGCGGTGCAATTCCGCCGGAATTACTGGAAAGCGAGTTGTTCGGTCATGAAAAAGGCGCCTTTACCGGCGCCATCAGCACCCGTCAGGGACGTTTCGAAATGGCCAATGGCGGCACCCTGTTTCTGGATGAGATCGGGGACATGCCCCTGAACATGCAGGTCAAATTATTACGCGTGATTCAGGAGCGAGTCTTCGAACGCATTGGCAGCAATAAAAGCATTCAGGCCAATGTGCGTATTGTCGCCGCGACCCACCGGAATCTGGAGGATGAAATTTCCGAGGGGCGTTTCCGCGAAGATCTTTATTATCGGCTCAATGTCTTTCCTATCGAAATGCCCCCGCTGCGTGAACGCGTCGAGGATATATCACTGTTGATCGAAGAACTGATTACACGCATGGAATATGAACACCGGGGTTCCGTGCGTCTGACGCAAAATGCGATTAACGCCCTGTGTCAGTACAAGTGGCTGGGCAATGTCCGCGAGTTGTCAAATTTGATTGAGCGACTGATTATTATGTTCCCCAACGGCGTGGTGGATCTTCGCGATCTCCCGGAAAAATATCGCCGTGATTTACCGGTAGCGGAACTACCGGAAACATTCGTCGAGAATGATGGCGCACCAACGATGCGCGCACTGGATGAGCCAATGCGGATTCCCGCCAATGGTCTGGATCTCAAGGAGCATCTGACTAATCTGGAATCCTCACTGATTAAGCAGGCGCTGGATGATGCCGACGGCGTGGTTGCGCATGCCGCCAAACGTTTGAGTATGCGGCGCACGACGCTGGTGGAAAAAATGCGCAAGTATGGTTTGCAACGGGTAGACAAAGTTTCCTGAAAGCAAACTTTTGACCATTGAGATGGGCATATTCCCGCCTTTTTTTCTTGAGCCTGTTCATCCTTGTATCCCCCTGTACGCTTAATCTACGGCAAGGCTGTTAATTCAATAAATCATACCTTGTCATTAACTGTCAGCGCAGAGCAAATGAATCAGAGCGGCTCGGGAAAATAGGCTGCACAGTAATCTGCAATCGACTATTCATACTGCGTTTAGAGTGCGTCACAAAATTGACTCGCTTTTCACCCCCATCCCTATCTTGTTGTAATTACTATTAAAATAAATCAGGCATAGTTCTTGCTCATACTCCTGTGACGCTCATTGTGGCGTCAGATTACAGGCAATGACAGGAACTGATCATGCAGCACGAGAGCACTGATTCGCAGAGTTTGAAAGAAGCCTTTGCGACTTTTAATGAGTTTTCCAACCAGCTGACCGAGTCCTATCGGCAGCTTGAAACCCGCGTTGCCAATTTAAATGAAGAACTGCAGGCGGCGCGCGATGAACGCATCCGTGAACTGACTGAAAAAGAACGTCTGGCCAATCGGCTGAGTTTACTGCTGGAGGTGCTTCCCGGCGGCGTTATCGTGCTGGATGGCGAAGGCATTATTCGGGAAAACAATCCGGCTGCGGAGGCCCTGCTCGGTCAGCCTTTACTGGGGATCCCCTGGAGCGAAGTCATTGGCCGCGCCTTTGCTCCCCGTTGTGATGACGGGCATGAGGTCTCATTGACCGACGGTCGCCGGGTCAATATTTCAACCTGTCCGTTAGGCGCAGAGCCGGGGCAGATTTTACTGATTACCGATGTCACGGAAATGCGCATGTTGCAGGACAGACTCACCCAGCAGCAGCGTCTCGCTTCGATGGGGGAAACCGCCGCGTCACTGGCGCATCAGATCCGCACGCCGTTGTCCTGCGCCATGCTCTATGCCTCCAATCTTAAGCGTCCACAGATGGATGATTCACAGCGGCGGCAGGTAGGCGAGAAAATATTTTCGCGGTTGCGCCATCTGGAACAACTGGTGGACAACATGCTGGTCTATGCGCGCAACGGTAAAAGCGGCGAAGAGTTTTTTACCGCCGATGTATTGCTTGCGGATCTGCAACAGGTTCTGGAAGCGCAATTACAGTCCAGTCACACCCGCTTTCACTGGGAAGATGAAACCGCCGGTCAGCGTCTCTATGGTAACCGGCAAATGATTTTAAGCGGCCTGATTAATCTCGCCGTGAATGCGATACAGGCAATGGACAAACATGGCGAGCTTCAGGCGCAGGCCGCAGTTGATGAAGTCGGTCGGCTTCAGTTAAGCATTATTGACAACGGCCCGGGCATTGCACCGGAAATGCAAAGCCAGTTGTTTGATCCCTTTTACACCACGCGCAAGGATGGCACCGGTCTGGGACTGGCGGTGGTGCAGGCCATTGCCCGCGCCCACAAGGGCGAAGTGAAACTGGATTCCGCGCTCGGGAAGGGCAGTATTTTCAGTTTGCATCTACCTATTTTTCATACTGCACAACATGCAACGACAGCGACGGTTTCCACGCTGGAGCCGGCTGTCGATACGCAACAGATTGCCTGACAATTTTCAGTGAGGGTTTAGCATGACAATGGATTTAACAATTCTGGTAGTTGAAGATGATGAGTCTCTATCTGAGGCCTTGCAGGATACCCTGCAACTGGCGGGTTACCATGTGCAAACGGCGGAAAATGGTTTGCAGGCTCTGCGTCAGCTTGAAAGTGAAACGGTGGATCTGATTATCAGTGATATCAATATGCCGAAGATGGATGGCCACAGCCTGTTGAAAAAAGTGCATACGCAGTTCCCCGATATTCCCATGATTCTGATGACCGCCTACGGCACCATCCAACAGGCGGTGGACGCGATGCGCGATGGCGCTGTGGATTACATGGTCAAGCCGTTTGAAGCTGAAGTGCTGGTCAATATGGTGGGGCAATATATTGGGACGGCAGGCGCGGATGAAGACATGATTGTCGTCGATGAACGTTCGCAGGAGCTGGCGCGCATTGCGATGAAAGTGGCCGATAGTGATGCGACGATCATGATCACCGGTGAAAGCGGGGTCGGCAAGGAAGTGCTTGCCCGATTTGTGCATCGGCATTCGCCGCGTTGCGATAAACCCTTCATCGCCATCAACTGCGCGGCGATTCCGGAAAACATGCTGGAGGCCACCCTGTTTGGTTATGAAAAGGGCGCCTTCACCGGCGCCTATAAAGCCTGTCCGGGCAAGTTCGAGCAGGCTCAGGGCGGCACCTTGCTGCTGGATGAAATCTCTGAAATGGATCTGGGCCTGCAGGCCAAGCTGCTGCGGGTATTGCAGGAACGCGAAGTGGAACGTCTCGGCAGCACCGAGATGATCAAGCTGGATGTGCGGGTGCTGGCGACCTCGAACCGTGATATGCAGGCCGTGGTGGTGGAAAATAAATTCCGTGAAGATCTGTTTTACCGGCTCAATGTTTTCCCGCTGAATCTGTCGCCCTTGCGTGAACGCCGGGATGATATTGTGCCGCTGGCGCAACGTCTGCTGGAGAAACATGCGCGCAGCGCTTCACAGATGATCCCCGAATTTCTGGATGAGGCCCGTGAACGTCTCATGCAGCACGACTGGCCCGGTAATATCCGGGAGCTGGATAACGTGATTCAACGAGCCTTGATTTTACACGCCGACGGGGTCATTAGCGAACAGGATCTGCATTTTGAAGTGGCGCGCGCCGGCTCGGAAGCCGGTTCCCCTCAGCAGCAAAATGCCGGGCGGATGAACGCGGGTCTATCGACTCCCGTTGCATCGTCAACGCCGATGAGTGCTGATGTCCATGATGAATCCCTGAATTCGGATCTGAAACAGCGTGAATGGGATTTAATTCTGGATGCGATTCGTTGCACGCACGGTAGTCGCAAAGCCACGGCGGAACGACTGGGCATCAGCCAGCGCACGCTGCGTTATAAACTGGCGCGCATGCGCGATGCCGGAATTGTTATTCCCGGTAGCGCCGATGGTCGCAGCTCCGACAGGAGCGGAATGGAATTAGGTTCGGCTGGTCTGGAAACTGCATAGCGATAGCATAAACGGAAATTAACGACAGTTTTTTGACGAAGATACAGATAAGCACCCCAGGGTATTGATATGACAAATGCAATTACTTCCGAAGCACTGTTAGTTCAAATGCGAGCCATGGCCAGCGCGGCCCAGGCCAAAAGCGCCGACAACGTCGCTGAAGCGGGCGCGACGGGTGAATTTTCTGAATTATTAAAACAGTCCATTGATAAAGTAAACGAGTCACAGATGGAAGCGAGCAAACTCGCCGATGCTTTTCAGCAGGGCGATCCTGA
Source organism: Gammaproteobacteria bacterium (assembly GCA_015491815.1). GTDB lineage: Bacteria > Pseudomonadota > Gammaproteobacteria > UBA6429 > Thiohalophilaceae > JAADGZ01. The sequence goes on from WFVC01000008.1 coordinate 17,347, forward strand.
TGTGCAAATGTCAGAGGTTATGATTGCTTTGCAAAAATCCAGCGTTTCGTTTCAGGCCATGCTGCAGGTGCGCAATAAACTGGTGAATGCCTATCAGGAGATCATGAATATGCCGGTATGATTCTGTTTTTTTATAAGCACTATTTTTCTTTTCCGCAAACTCAATAAATAACGAAATACATTATGGATCTTGTAAAATCAGAACAGTTTAGCGCGCCTTTCATGGGGATGATGGAATTGCCGGTGGTGCGCCAATTGGGTTTATTGATTGGGCTGGCCGCCAGTATTGCAATCGGCGTCGCTGTGGTTCTCTGGTCGCAGACGCCGACGTTTAATATTCTCTACAGTAATGTGACCGGTCAGGATGCGCAGGCGATGGCCGAGGTGTTAAAGCGAAATAATATTGAATTTCGTCTGGATCCGGATAGCGGCGCGATCATGGTTGAATCCGGAAAACGCAATGAAGCAATGTTGAAACTGGCGGCTGAAAACCTTCCTCAAACTTCAGGCGAAGGTTTTGAAATCATGGATCAGGAGCGGGGTTTTGGCTCCAGCGCCTTTATTCAGAATATCCGTTATCAACGGGCGCGGGAAGGAGAACTGGCGCGCACGATTAAATCGATTGCCGCAGTTGAAAATGCGCGGGTGCATCTGGCTCTGCCGAAGGAATCCGCCTTTGTTCGCAATCGTAAAAAACCCAGCGCCTCGGTGATGATCAAACTGGCGCCGGGACGCAGGCTGGAGAAAGAACAGATCGCCTCCATTACTCATCTGGTGGCGTCCAGCGTGACCAATCTTGAAAGTTCAGAAGTGACGCTGGTGGATGATCGGGGACGGTTGCTGTCATCAGATAATGACAAAAATGATCTGGCGATGACCGCGAATGAATTTGAATACACCCGTAAGCTGGAACAGAATTATATTACCCGCATCGAACATCTGTTAGCGCCGCTGGTCGGTATAAATGGCGTACGCGCTCAGGTTAATGCCGATCTGGATTTCACGCGCACTGAATCCACGCAGGAACAGTTCAACCCGGATCTGCCTGCGTTACGCAGCGAGCAGCAAATAGAAGAAGAAAGCAAGGGCGTACAGACCGAAGGCGGCATTCCCGGCGCATTAACCAATGAACCACCAGGTAAGCCGATAGCGCCGGAGAAAGTTGGCGGGCAGACTGTTGAACAGGGGCAGGTGGTGGAAGGCCCGAGTAAATCAAAGAAGCGTTTACTTCGAAACTTTGAGCTGGACAAAACAATCAGCCATACGCGGCACAGCACCGGCGGTATTCGACGTCTTTCCGTGGCCGTAGTGCTGGATGTAAAAACCGGCAAGGATGAAGAAGGCAATCCCATTGAAATTCCTTATACCGATGATGAGTTGGCGCGATTCACCAGTCTGGTAAAAGAAGCGGTTGGCTTTAATCAAATGCGTGGCGATAGCGTCAAGGTGATCAATGCGGCTTTCCTGCCGAGTGAAGAAATGGCGGAAATACCGGATATTCCTGTTTGGGAACAGGCCTGGTTCTGGTCGGTGCTGAAACAGGTTGCCGGCGCCTTAATGGTGATCTTCCTGGTGTTTGGCGTATTGCGTCCGATTATGCGTAATCTGGCTTCAGCGCCGAAACAGATTGTTGTCAATGAAGCCGGTGAAGAAATTCCCGAAGATCAATTAACCTTAAGTGATGAAAGCGGTGGTGGACGTCTGCCCAAACCTTCAACCTATGAAGATAATCTGAACATGGCCAAGTCACTGGCCAGTCAGGAACCCAAACGGGTAGCGCAGGTTGTCAAAGGCTGGCTTGACGATTAAAGCATATGGCGGAAGAGGCAAAAAAGAAAAAACTGTCGGGCATCGAGCGGACTGCGGTGCTGCTAATGACGCTGGGTGAACAGGATGCAGCTGAAGTCATGAAGCTGCTGAATCCCAAAGAAGTGCAGAAAATCGGTGAAGCGATGGCGGGTTTGGGTAGTATCGATCGTGACACCGTGGATGATGTGCTGAGTGAATTTTGCGACACCGTCGATGAACAAACTGCGCTGGGAATCGGCAACGAAGAATATCTGCGCAATGTCCTTGTGAATGCGCTGGGTGAGGACAAGGCGGGCAATATCATTGATCGCATTCTCATGGGCCATGACGCCAAGGGTCTGGAAACGCTTAAATGGATGGAGCCGCGCGCGGTGGCGGAGCTGATTCGACTTGAGCATCCCCAGATTATTGCGATTATTCTCTCCTATCTTGAAAGCGATCATGCGGCGGAAATTCTTGCAGCCCTGCCTGAAAATATGCAGACCGATGTGTTGATTCGGGTTGCGACCCTGGATGGCATTCAACCCTCAGCCTTGCACGAACTGGATGAAATGTTGGAGAAACAGTTTTCCGGAAATTCCGACAGCCTTAAATCAGCCGGCATGGGCGGTATCAAGACGGCGGCTAACTTGCTCAATTTCCTTGATTCATCTATTGAAGCGCCGCTGATGGAAAAACTCAAGGAAGTCGATGAAGAGCTGGGTCAGAATATTCAGGATCTCATGTTTGTGTTTGATAACCTCATTGACGTGGACGATCGCGGCATTCAGGCATTGTTGCGTGAAATTTCTTCCGAGAATCTGATTGTCGCGCTGAAGGGCGCTGATGAAGAAGTGAAAGAAAAAATCATCAAGAACATGTCCAAACGCGCGGCGGAAATGCTGCGTGATGATCTGGAAGCCAAGGGGCCGGTGCGCCTGAGTGAAGTGGAAGCGGCGCAAAAAGAAATCCTCTCAATAGCGCGGCGGATGTCTGAGTCCGGTGAAATCTCACTGGGTGGTGGAGGGGATGATTTTGTCTGATACGCTGGCTCCTGAGGAAAAGGACATGACCGCCTATGAACGTTGGGAGCTTCCTGTCATCGAAGCTAAAAAAACTGGCGATAAAACTCAGGACACTCAGGAAACGCAACCGATAACCGCTGCAGAAATCGAATCGATTCAGAAACAGGCCTATACCGAAGGTCACGGAAATGGTTACCGTGACGGTTATGAAAAGGGTTTGGCCGAAGGTGAAGCTGAAATCAGACAACAGGCGGAAACCTTTCAGAGCCTGATTCAGATACTGGATACGCCCTTCGCGGATCTGGATGAGCAGGTCGTTGAGCAGACCGCGCAACTGGCGATAGCCATCGCCCGTCAGATTATCCGGCGTGAATTGCACACCGATCCCGGTCAGGTGGTGGCGGTGGTGCGCGAGGCGCTGAAGGCCTTGCCGGTGATGTCGCGGAAGATCCGGGTTTTTCTGCATCCGGAAGACGCTATGTTGGTGCGGGAGGTTCTTTCACTGCATGACGAAGGTGATGAGAGTCAGACCTGGAAGGTGATCGAAGAGCCGCTCCTGAGTCGTGGGGGCTGTAAAATTACTAGTGAAAATTCAACCATTGACGCCACCGTCGAAACACGCCTGCAACGTCTGATTACTGAAATACTTGGTGGAGAGCGTTCCCGTGACTGATATGCATCAACGCACGCAGCACTGGCTTGAGGGGCTGCAATTGATCGAAGGCCGCCTCGCCAATGTTGACAATGTGGTTGTCGAAGGACGTCTGAGTCGAATGGTGGGCATGACGCTGGAGGCGGTGGGGTGTCAGTCGGTGATCGGCGCGCGCTGCATGGTGGAAAGTCAGGATGGAAATGATATTGAAGCCGAGGTCGTGGGCTTTTCCGGCGAACGTCTGTATCTGATGCCCATCGGCAGCCTCAGTGGCATTCATCCCAATGCCCGGGTTATTCCAAGTGAACATTTATATGAAGCCCGGGTCGGAGACGCCATGCTTGGCCGGGTGCTGGATGGTTCCGGTCGCCCGCTGGATAATCGCGGGCCGCTGGAAACCACGGAAAACAAACCATTGATTGGTGCGCCGATCAACCCGCTGGATCGCGCTGCGATTCGTGAGCCGCTTGATGTTGGCGTGGCGGCGATCAATGCGTTGTTAAGCGTTGGCCGGGGACAGCGCATGGGGCTGTTTGCCGGTTCCGGTGTCGGCAAGAGTGTGCTGCTGGGAATGATGACGCGCTACACTACTGCCGATGTGATTGTGGTTGGCATGATTGGCGAACGTGGCCGGGAAGTAAAAGAATTTATCGACAATATTCTTGGTCCCGAAGGCATGGCGCGGGCGGTGGTGGTCGCAGTGCCGGCGGATCATACGCCGGTGATGCGCATGCATGGCGCAATGCTGGCGACCAGTATCGCGGAATACTTCCGGGATCAGGGCAAGGATGTTTTACTGTTGATGGATTCGCTGACCCGTTTTGCTCAGGCGCAGCGGGAGATTGCGTTGGCGATTGGCGAGCCGCCGGTGACCCGAGGTTATCCGCCCTCGGTGTTCGCCCGTTTGCCACAGTTGGTGGAACGCGCCGGTAATGGCCGGCCGGGCGGCGGATCGATTACCGCTTTTTATACGGTGCTCACCGAAGGCGATGATCAGCAGGATCCTATCGCCGATGCGGCGCGCGCGATTCTGGATGGTCATATCGTACTGTCCCGCAGTCTTGCCGAACAGGGCCATTATCCGGCGATTGACGTAGAAGCCTCGATCAGCCGGGCAATGGTGGACATTGTCGATCCTGCGCATATGACGATAGTGCAGAATTTCAAACGCATTTATTCCACCTACCAGCGCAATCTGGATCTGATTTCGGTCGGCGCCTATTCACCGGGCAGCGACACCCGCATCGATGAGTCGATCGCCATGCAGCCGTTGATGATGCAGTTTCTGAAACAGGATTTACGTGAAGCGGTGAACTGGGAACAAAGCTTGCAAGGACTGGTGGATGTCTTTGCCAATGCGCCTGCCGCGCAGGAAGACAAGAGCGAGATCGAACCGTTGGCTGCGGTGCAGTAAATGCAGAAAACGGCTTCTAAATAGCTGTTCCAAATACCAGTACACATGCGAAACAGCGATCAATTTGTAGGTACGGCTTCAGCCGTACAGGTACGATTGAAATCGTACCTACAACAGACCCCGGTAATACATAGTGTACTGGAATTAGGAACGCTTATTTAGTGTATTTAAATTTAAAAATCGGCATACAGAAATGCAGATTAGGGACGCTATCAGCAGAGTGGATGCAGGAAGCATAATACAGTTATAAAAAAGGTGGTTATCATGAAAAAATCAGGTCGTATCCAGCCACTTAAAAATCTGGCCTCTCGGCACGAACAGCAGGCCGCACGGACGTTGGGTCAATCTCGTTCGCAACTGGGAGAAAAGCAGGATCGCTTGCAGGAGTTATTCAGTTATCGAGAGGAATACCAGCAGCGCTTTCAACGTGATGCTGAAAAAGGCATCGGCGTGACCCAGTTACAGGCCTATCATTCGTTTATGCAACAACTGGATGAAGCGATTTCTCAGCAACGCATACAGGTGGAGCAGGCCGAGCAGAGATGTTCCACCGTCAGCGCACAGTGGCGTGAAACGCATATTCGCACCCAGGTGCTGGATAAAACAATTCAGCGCCTACGCGCGCAGGAGAATCAGCAGGCGGAAAAAATCAGCCAACGTGAAATTGATGATCAGATTGGCGGTCGCTATTGTTTGCATGCAGACTAGGGACGGTTGATCTTTCATCTATTATCAGGATTAAAATTTCCTCAAAATCAGCCTGACATCTGAAAGAGCAACAGTCCCTAAGATAAAGGCGCTATACGTATTCTACAAACTGGCATGTGGCTTGCATTTTATTTCACAGGAACAATCAACGTGAATGTGAGGAATCATGTCAGAATCCATGCCTATCATGGTCAATGCCGCCGGACCCGGACAGAGTAAAGAAGCGCTGAGTTCAGGCGCGCCGGACTCCGCCAGCGCCAGTGGTGATTTTACTGAATTACTGGATACTCAACTACAGTTGGCGGAAGATGATGTGTCGGCTTTTCCCAGCGAATTATTGAATATCTCCGATGATACGGAATTACTGACCGCGCTTCCGGCGCCCGGCAATGACTTGCCGCCGGCAATGGTCAGCCCGCAACAGGCGGCGATGATGCCACTTGAATCCATTCAACCTCAAAATTCTGCTGTGGCTGGTTTGCAGGCTTCCCGACAGACGCCTGTCGCGATGCAGGCCGCCGGTGTTGAAAATATCGGCGACGGGACAAAGGTGGCCATGTCAGTTGCTAATGCAGATGATGCTGCGAATATGGATGAAATGTTAATGACGCGTCAGCAACAACATATGTTGCAGGCGGCGGCGAATAGTAAAGAGAACAGTCTATTTGATTCTGCACTGAACCAGCAACTGAACAGTGAAGCCAGTGGCCAGACGTTATCCAGCCCTTCACCCTCGGGGCATAACATGCTGAATATGGCTGGTCTCTCAGCCGGAATGGTGACAAAAGCGGATGCCATGCCGGGTTTAACACCGGCGCCTGTAAATGTGCCTCCTCAGCATCCGGGCTGGAATCAGTCTGTTGGTGAACGGCTGCAATGGATGGTTGGACAAAATCTTCAGTCTGCGGATATTCGTCTGGATCCACCGGAACTCGGCAGCATGGAGGCGCGCATTCAGATTCATAAAGATAACAGCGCCAGTATTGTTTTCTCCGCGCCAAATCAGCAGGTGCGGGATGCGCTGGAATCCGCCATTCCGCGTCTGCGGGAAATGATGAGTGATATTGGTTTATCGCTGGGGGATGTCAATGTCTCGCAGGAATCGTTTACCCAGAAACAGCAGGGGGATGACAGCAGTGCGGCAACAGGACAGGTGATGAAGGAAGCGGATAATTCGGAAATCGAGGGGCTGGAAGGCATTGCGGCTGTTACACCTCGGCGAGGGCAGGGAATTCTGGATGCCTATGCATGATAAGCCTTGCCCTTATATTTATTGCGCAGAACATTTCTGAATAATTAAAGAAACCGCGCCATATGTCGATGGATAAACAAACTCTTCCGCTACTGGCGGAAAACTGAAGGTCCTGTATGTATACCATTTGCAAGCCAAGTGAATCTGAAGAATTGGTAAACAGTTATTCCGGACTGGTGCAACGCATCGCCTATCATTTGATTGCGCGTCTCCCCGCCAGCGTGGTGGTGGATGATTTGATTCAGGTGGGTATGCTGGGTTTGCTGGATGCAGCGCAGCATTACGATCCTGCACAGGGCGCCAGCTTTGAAACCTATGCGACGATCCGCATTCGGGGTTCGATGCTGGATGAATTGCGACGCAACGACTGGGCGCCCAAGTCAGTGCATAAAAAAGCCCGCGATGTGATGGCGGTGGTGAGTCGCATTGAGGGGGATACCGGACGTGAAGCGCGAGCCAGAGAAGTTGCTGAGGAGCTTGGCATTTCACTGGATGAATATTATCAAATTATGCAAGAGATCAATTCTTGTCGAATTCTAAATTTTATCGATCTGGGTACAGCCGAAGATTACATCACTGACAGTTTCCAATCCAGCACCAGTCAGCCACAGGAGAGTATCGAGCAGGATGAATTCAAAAAAAATCTGGTATCGGCAATTGATGCATTGCCCGAGCGTGAAAAACTGGTTGTGAGTCTTTATTATGATGAAGAATTTAATTTACGTGAGATAGGTGAAATTCTCGGCGTCAGTGAATCGCGCATTAGTCAGTTACTGGGACAGGCGCATTTGCGCATACGAAAACGCTTTGCTGAGACAGAATAAAAGATAAGCATTTCCTTAATCAGGACTGATTCCAGATGGGACGCCATCACATTTTCAGGATAAACATTTACTCATACGGCTGTGGCGCGTCTGCTCTGGCAGGATTCAACTATACTGACTGACATTAAAGTTCAGTCGCGCGCCTGTCTGCCGACAATATTCTGTGAACCGTTTAGTGTTTATATTTCCAGTGATTGGGGATAATTATATTCATATTGCTATAGAGCAGCATGAGGCTTCGGTGAGACACCTAAGGAACCTCTGATTAATTCCGTTCGCCCTGAGCTTGTCGAAGGGTGAACTATATAACATTATGATTTTACAATGCTTAGCGTTCATGGTTCGACCCTTCGTCAGGCTCAGGACTTCACCATGAACGGCGGAATTAATCAAAGTTTCCCTAAATTAAGTGTTCCAAATGCCGGTACATTTTTGGTAAAACTAAAACCGTTCGTCCTGAGCTTGTCGAAGGACAAACAGATAAGTACTTTATTTACACTGTTTCCATGCTCATGGTTCGACCCTTCGTCAGGCTCAGGACTTCACCACGAACGTGGAAACTCGAAAGTGTACTGGTATCTGGAACGCCTATTTAGTTTATAAATTGGATGGCGGAAGCGCCACCCGCTGTTTTAAGGAGATATTCATGTCCTTCAATGATGTATTCCTGCTTTTGCCCAGTCCGGTGATGTCCGGCTTTGCATGGTTTTTTATTCTCACCACAGTTTTATATATTGCCCGCACCCATGCGCACAAGGCGATTCATTCCTTTACTCGGGTGATTCACAATGCCATGCGCCTGTCAGCGCACTCAGTACAACGGGCGGAAAAAAGAATGTTGGAGCGCAACACGGAAGTATTGTTGACACAGGGACGCGAAGCCACCGAACATATTATTGAACGCGAGTTTGAACGCATCAATGACACGGTGCAGAAAGATCTCTCTGAATATCCCGCCCTGCATCGTTTGTTGAGTGAAGAAATTACCAGTATCGATGAAGACTATCAGGAGAGCACCGATGTGCCGCCGGCGCCACCGGGCTGGTTAAAGGCGGTTGAAGCGGTTGCCAAAATACCCGGCGCCAAAGGCGACCCAATGGTGGGCCATGTGCTGGAAGATATTCATCAGTCGATGATCAAGGCCAATACCCGGGCGACGGAAGAATATCGCAAGGCCAGTCATAAACGCCATCAACTGTTGAATAATATGATGCCGCACTGGCGCAAAGTTTCGCAGACCCTTGCCCAGGTGGATAAAAATATCAATAGCCTGTTGCAGCGTTCGGTGACCATTGATCGGCATATGGAAGAATATGAAAACATTCAGGCGCGATCTGAGCGTGCGGTACAACGTCTGTCATCTTCTTCGCTGACCCAGTTTTTTATTTCCGCTTTTGTACTGGCGATTGCCGTGGGCGGCGCGATTATCAATTTTAATCTGATTGCCCGACCGATGTCGGAAATGGTCGGCGGCACCAGTCAGTTGATGGGCTTTCAGACCTCTGAAATTGCCGCGCTGGTTATTATTCTGGTTGAAATCGCGATGGGGCTGTTTCTGATGGAATCGATGCGCATCACGCGTCTGTTTCCGCTTATCGGCGCCCTGAATGACAAGTTGCGGGTGAGGATGATCTGGATTACCTTCGGTATCCTGCTGACACTGGCCTGTGTCGAGGCCGGGCTGGCCTATATGCGTGAGCTTCTGATGCAGGATGCGGCCGCGACCCGGGCGCTGTTGCGCGAAGACGGCGTTGAAGTGATTGAAAGTTCCTATCTCTGGATCACAACGGCGGCGCAAATGGGCATGGGCTTTATTCTGCCATTTGCGTTAACGTTCGTTGCCATTCCATTGGAATCCTTCGTTCATTCTTTACGCACGGTGATGGGAATAGTTGCCGTGGCTTTTTTACGCGGGCTGATCTGGTTGCTGCGCCTGACGGGAAATATTGTACGTTTCTCCGGGGATATGCTGGTTAATTTCTATGATCTGTTTATCTTTGCCCCTCTGTGGATCGAACATCAGGTTCATCTTAAACAAAAAGCGGCTCCTGATAAAAAGGAAACAGAAAGTACAGACAATGTTGGTTACGGTTCCCTGTAACAATCAATCAAGGTAGAGGCAATAATGATTAAATTGAAATTTCCTGTTTTTACGTTTGTTCTTCTTGCGGCATTGCTGGTTCTGGCCGGCTGTTCTGAGAAACAGGTTCCCAATACCCGAGGTGTCTATATGTTGATGGATACCTCCGGCACCTATACAAAAGAACTGAAACAGGCGCAACGGGTCATTAACTTTATTCTTTCCAATCTCAACCCTGGGGATACTTTTGCGGTCGCCCGGGTTGATACAGGCAGTTTCAGTGAAAAGGATATTGTCGCCAAGGTTACCTTTGAAGATCGCCCGAGTATGGCCAATCAGCAGAAAAGAGTTTTTCGCGACAAGATTGATGATTTCGTCAAAAATGTGAAAAGCAGTTCATACACAGATATTACCGGTGGCATGTTGCAGGCGATTGAATATTTGAACGAGGCCGGCGCCGGCCATAACATGATTTTGATTTTTTCCGATTTAAAGGAAGATCTGCAAAAAGGTTATGTGCGTGATATCCCTCTGCAGTTAAATGGCATTTCCGTTGTTGCCCTGAATGTCACCAAATTACGCAGCGATAATGTTGATCCGCGTGAATACCTTGACCGTCTGACAAGCTGGCAGGAGAAAGTCGAGTCCGGTGGCGGTAGCTGGAAAGTGGTCAATGATCTTGAACGACTGGAAGCCATTCTTAGCTTCTAATTATGGATTGAAATTCCTGTTGCACTGTCGCTGCGGCTTTAGCCGCATGCTTCATCTGTCGCGAATAAGTTGTTGGAAAATTTATTCTTGTTTATCCATTCCTTTGCCGATACTGTATATACTTATATCCGTGTATTTACGATAACAGGCTGACAGGTGTGACACATACTATTCAGGCGCAACGTTCCCAGACTCCCATGTGGGTGTATGAGAAAAATTATGTGCTGCTTAATTCCCTTTTCCCAGATATGGATATTACCGACCGGTTTGAATTTGTCCCGGCACAGTCAGATCTGTGTTTTTCTATCGAGGTGCTTGAACGTTGCCGCTATACCAGTATGCTGGAACTGCGTCAGAAATTAAATCTGCCGAAAAACTGTACTCAGGATCTGGTAATGAAGATCCGTATATATGCGGATGCAAGACTGGTTGAGGTTACCGGCTATGAGAAGATCGGACGCCTGTCTCCCCGTTATGCCTACCCGAATAAAAAAATGATGCTCAAGGACGAAAAACATCAGGCTAATCTGCTCTTGCATGACTGGCTTTCTCTTGTGCTGGCCCACAGTTTAAAGAATAATCAGGAATACGCATAACTGCGGATGTGTGGGAATTGAAATATTTTATGATTTCGCTAGATTAGACGCATGGGATCACAAACAAAACAAAACGGAATTCGTGGCGCGTATCGAACGTTTATACTGAGTATTTTGGCGAATTTGCTGTTTATGCCGGGGCTTCAGGCGGGGGTTCTGGAAGAGGCGGCAGATGCGTTGGAGAATGGAAATTATATCCGCGCGTATATGCTTTACAGCCGGCTTGCGGAAAATAATGATCCTGTGGCGCTGTTTAATCTTGGGATTATGGAGCAAAAGGGGCTGGGACGGCCGGTCAACCCGTTTGAGGCGCGCACGCTGTTTGAAAAGGCGTCACGCTATAAGCTGGTTGACGCCTACAACAGTATTCAGGTGGCGATTAAACCCGCCGGCGGGCAGCGTGTCGTGGTTATTCAGACACCACAGGAGTGGATTCTGGCGCAAAATGCCAATTATTACACCTTGCAGCTGGCAAGCAGCACCAATCGCAAGCTGATCGAGAAATATTATAATCAAAATCAGTTACAGGGGACGGCGGGGTATTATGTAAATCGACGTCAGGGCGAAGACTGGTACGCGCTGGTGTATGGCGCCTATCCCAGTGTGGGTGAGGCAAATGCCGCCATTGCAGGTTTACCAAAAGATCTGCGTAAATGGTCCCCCTGGGTGCGCAAGCTAAAAGATATTCAGCGACTGATTAAACCGTAGTTATTTTGTTTCCACCCTTAGAATAATGGTTTCCTTCATTATCTTGAGAATATTACTATATTCCAAATAACTAATGCGATTTTTATGCCGTTTTTCCGGGGGCGGTTGATCTTTCAGATGTTAGGCTGATTTTGAGAAAATTTTAGCTCGGACAAGGCATTTTTTACGTACCACTGCACGCCATTGGTAGTAAAAAATAACGTAGGCAGGGTTAAAATTAGCCAAAAGCAGGCAATAGATGAAAGATCAACAGCCCCTCATGTAATA
>WFVC01000009.1 GCA_015491815.1 Gammaproteobacteria bacterium
TAAGTACGGCTTTTACCCTTCAGGTACAGGCGAGCCGTACAGGTACGATTAAAATCGTACCTACAACAGGCTCCGGTAATACATAGCGTACTGGAATTAGGAACACTTATTTAGGCGGGAACACTCTGCACGCTGAAGTTCTCGATAAGGTGATCCATAAACACTCGCGTTTTTAAGGGCACATAATCGCGCGAGGGATACAGGAGCCACACCGCGCCGTCGTAATCTGTTGCGCTCACATCAAACTGCTCAAACAACCTGACGAGCGCACCGGATTTAATATCGTCATTAACAAGCCAGTCAGGCAATAACGCCAGCCCCATTCCTGAGCAGGCGCATTGCCGTATCGCCTGTGAATTGGTAATCAGGCACCGGCCCTTCACCTGAACCTCCATAATTTTTCCATCACTATTTTTGAATAACCAGTTTAAATTATGTCCTGATCGGGGAAAAAGCAGGCAGTCATGATCGGCAACCTCCTCAGGCTCACGCGGCTGGCCGTGCTTTTCAATGTATTCAGGACTGGCGCAAATAAAAAATTCCATTTTGTTGAGCTTTCTGGCGATACAGGATGAATCCTGCAACGTTCCCAGTCTGATCGCGACATCGATCCGGTTTTCGATTAAATCCAGATATGCGTCCGTAAGTATGAGTTCTATCGACAGGGCGGCGTATCGATTTTTCAGCGCCGGCAGGAGCGGCGTAATATGCATTTGGCCAAAGGTCACGGATGCGGTGACACGCAAAATGCCGCCGGGCTCTTCCGTCACATCCGCGGCCATTTGTCTGGCGGATTCCAGCTCACTGACAAGCGGGGCAATGCGCCTGAAATAAATCATCCCCGCTTCGGTTGGCTCCAGCTTACGGGTCGTGCGCTGAAAAAGCCTGACGCCCAGCTCCTTTTCCAGCCCGGTTATGGTGCGTGACACCGACGAGGCCGCCATGCCGCGTTCACGGGCAATGTCAGTGAAATTACGCTGACGCATAACATCCATAAATAATTCCAGCGCCTCAATATCCATATTTGCATTTTACGCAAAAGTGACTTGCAATCAACCCTGTTTATTGCGCAATACGCTAGCACTATCCTGCATCTGTGTTTCATACAGACAACAGGAGAGAATCCCGATGCTAGACAAAAATACCATTCCATCTTACCGGAACAGTTTAAACGGACTAATCACGCAACTTGGCGAAATGCTGCCCGCAGACAAGCTTGCTATTTTTAACAATGATGCCGGCCAGTTTGCCGAGAAGTACGCCTCACCCCTGAAGCTGGGCAAAGGCGATAAAGCGCCGCTATTTTCACTGCCCAATGCAACAGGTGAAAGCATTAGTCTTGAAAAGCTTCTGGCGCAGGGCCCCGTAGTCCTGACTTTTTATCGCGGGGTCTGGTGTCCTTACTGCAATCTTGAACTTAAAACCTATCAGCAAATCCTGCCGCAAATCAAACAGGCCGGCGCAAACCTTGTCGCGGTTTCACCAATGACGCCCGATAACTCCGTACAGATGAAAGACAGCAATGAATTGCAATTCGAAGTGCTGAGTGATGTTGGCAACCAGGTGGCGCGGCAGTTCACAACCGTCTTCAAAAATTCCGAGAGCTCCATACAGGCAATGAGTGATCTGGGCTATGACTTTTATAGCTTTTACGATGACACATCAGCGGAACTTCCGGTGCCGGCGGTGTTCGTCATTTCTACCGACGGCGCCATTACCTTCGCCGGCTCGGCGGGCGGAGACTACCGCGAACGGGTTGAGCCTGCCGATATTCTTGAAGCGATAGGACAGTAACGCCACACCCACATAGAGGCAGGAATTTGGTCATGACGAATATCACCATACTGGGCGCCGGAGCGATGGGTTCGCGCATGGCCATGAATTTACTGGGCGCGGGTTATGCAGTCACCGTCTTTAATCGCACACAAAAACGTGCATTGCCTCTGCAACAGGGCGGTGCGCTAGTCAGCGCATCGCCAATAGAGGCGGTTAAAGATGCAGATATTGTTATCTCAATGCTGCGCGATGATGAAGCCTCCAGCGTCGTTTGGCTTAATGAAAAGACCGGCGCGCTTTTGGGGCTTCAAAAAAACGCCATCGCCATCGAATGCAGCACTCTAAGCCTGGACTGGTGCTTACAGCTTGCCGTCCAGATCAAAAGCACAGGCGCTGATTTTCTCGATGCACCTGTCGTTGGTTCACGCCCTCAGGCCGAAACACATCAACTCATTCATCTGGTTGGCGGCGACGCACAGGTGCTGGCGCGCGCACGTAACGTACTTGGCGCAAGCGCTGCCGCGATTCACCACATTGGCTCGGTCGGTGCGGGGATGAGCATGAAACTCGCAGCGAACGGAATTTTCGGTGTGCAGGTTGCGGCGCTGAGCGAAATTCTTTGCA
>WFVC01000010.1 GCA_015491815.1 Gammaproteobacteria bacterium
GAGCCAAGACAATCTAACGCCCTCATCAGGGGCTTTCAAAAGCGTCGCGGGTTTTGCAAAGAACGCAAAACCCGCGACGCTTTTGAAAGTCCTCCTGGATGAGTTTGTTAGGTGAAATTTATGATACTGCATCTTGAACCCAATCTTTAATAGATGTATACATCGTAATATGACCAACACCACATAAGTCTACAAATTTTGATGCTGTTTTAGGATCAGGATCGATTACATAGATTTTTTTATTGTCATTGGATCTAAGATTTTCACTCAACAATATTCTTGCTTCGAGATCTAGTGGCGGACAAGAATACCCTGTAATCACAACTCGGTCAGCTGAAGAAAGAGCTTTTCCCGCTTTCACCCATAAGGGAAGCATATTACTGTGAATCATACCTCGTTTACCACTGACAGGAGGAACTATTACTGGGTTCATATACATTAGCTTAGCCTTCCTACGCCATGTTAACCCACCTTGAACCAAGGGTGAGTCTAAAATATGAAGCTCCCTATTTGGATTGAACATTGCTGATGGTGTTGGTGATGTAGAAGTATGTACTGACTGCCAATTTAATGAGCCATGTAGCTTAAATAAAGAAACTCCAGAATGTTCAAAGCTCTTTACAGGAAATTGTGATAACCCCGTCACTTTCTGTGCGCGGGTAAGGCCATCAAATCTATAACACCCTGGAAAATGGAAAATATCAGAGTGTCCTCTTAAGGAAATCTCATCTAATACTCTTTCGAGCAGCATATCGTAATTAAACGTAATAATTGTTAAATCTTCAGGAGAGGTTAGCTTATTTAATTCTCCTAATACAAATCTATAAATTAGTGATCTTGGGGAAAGCGATATAGTGTTCGTTGTATGTCCTATTACTATACCAAGAAGCTTAAGTAAATCTAGCATAGCCTCGTGATACACACTCCCTTTCTTAGAATCTATAGCCTTGATATATAAATATGTCGCGGCAGTCTCAAGAGAACCTTTTAATACCTTCGCGTAATCTCCTACAAGTGAGGTTAAACTATCTGTTACTCGATCAGTTAAAGCCTTATTGATTTTTTCTGCAATTATAAAAAAATCTTTATCTAGTGGAGGGCGACGTCCAAGCGCAACGTTCGGCCTCACCGATCTCGTCACACCCGCTCCAAATAGTAATACAGTCTTCATATCACCCAATATCTTGATTTTTCAGTAAATCACCTAACTTGTATTTAGACGGAATCTAAATGCAGGTATATATCTATACCTATGTATGAAGTTTCCATATCTGGTTATTTCTTTTAGCTTTCATTTCGGGTTAGCCACTTTGACTATCCGTGATTCTAACCCGAGCGCTTTCACTTTGTGAAAGGGTAGTTTCCATATTTTTCTGTCATTATCCCATGTTCCGCCTATTTGTTTGATTCTGTTCTGATAGTCAACTTCAGTATAAAACACTTTAATCCAGACTAATTTATTAGGATATAATTCTGAATCAGGTACAGGGTATGGCCTTATTGGCCCTTCATCCATGATTAATTCTACTGTGGTGTATCTGAGATTTTTATTTTTGTCCCGCCGGTAGCGCACGCATATCAGACGTTCTCCGAATTTATTTTGATAATATTTGGTTCCATCCTGGCCGGGCTTTAGTGTTTTTATCACTTCCATTGTCTGCACTCCCTGTTTCAATTTCCATTTGTGTCGTCATCAGAATATACCCGTAAAATGTCGAAATTCAACCAGCAATATTTATCATGCTAGGGGCTGTTGTTCTTTCAGATGTTAGGCTGATTTTGAGGAAATTTTAGTCCTGACAAGGCATTTTTTACGTATCAATGCACTCCATTGATAGTAAAAAATAACGCAGGCAGGGCGAAAATTGGCCAAAATCAGGCAATAGCTGGAAGATCAACAGCCCCTGGGGAAATTACTCACACTCACGCGCAATTTGCTTGCGCAAATCTTTGACTTTCTGTTTGTCGCGTGGATTTGGTGTATGTTCAAGATAGATTTCAGTTTTTACTATTTCTTCATGATAGGAACGGCAACGCGATCGGTTATCTTCTGCCGATAAATTGATGTCACTGCATTCGCGCTTGATAATCTTGCGTAGATCACTTGCTTTTTGCGCATCCCGCACGCTATAGGTATGTTGCAGGTAGATTTCTATTTTGTTCAGATCGCTGCGATAACGTCGGCAGTAGGATTTTGACAGGTTTGAGTTTCCAGGTGCTGGTTCTGTTTTTTTCCGTGTTTGCGCATCAGTATGAAATTGCTCGACCTGCTCGGGTGTCGCAAACTTCATTCCCTGAGCAGCCCTGTTCTCAATCGGCACCGCATCTGCGCGGCTTCCTTCAGGTGGCTTATCACCATAGATCAGTTCACCATCATCATTGAGCCAGCGGTACACTTCAGCATGAGGCAGCCCCATAAAAAGGTAAACGAATAAAATTGACCAGAAATAAACAGAGGCGTTTTTCATCGTAAACAGACATCCGTGACTGATATTTTTACAGTATAGCGCGTCACCATCGAATGGTTAAGAATGCTATGATAAGCGTTATTTCTATTCGGAATCAGTTATTTGGAACTCTCTTTTTCTAATCAGTTATTAAGCCTGTTTGTTGTGGGTCTGTTCAGCACGCTGCACTGTCTGGGAATGTGTGGCGGCATCATTGGCGCGCTCAGCTTCAGCCTGCCGGAAGCAATCCGCCGACAACGCTGGCGCATGTTGCCCTATATTGCAGCCTATAATTTTGGTCGTATCGGTAGTTACACCCTTGCAGGGGCGGTAGCCGGTGGGCTGGGGCAGGAGCTATTTCAATTTATCAGCCCGCAATACGGCCACTTCATTTTGCAGGCCATTGGCAGTGCGGTTATGGCCGGCATTGGCCTTTATCTGGCCGGCTGGTTTCCCGGCTTTGCCCGGCTTGAACATCTGGGGCGTCCTCTGTGGAAAAAAATTGAGCCGCATGCGCAAAAACTGCTGCCGGTGCGCTCACCTTTGCAGGCCTTCTTTTTTGGCCTGCTCTGGGGCTGGTTGCCCTGCGGACTGGTCTACTCCACGCTGATTCTGGCGACATCTGCCGGCAATGCCTTGCATGGCGCCGGCCTGATGCTGGCCTTTGGTCTGGGAACCTTGCCCGCCGTGATGGCCGCCGGTATAGTAACCGGATGGATAATAAGGATTAGTCGCTTGCCCTGGGTCAAGGCAAGCGTGGGTCTGACACTGGTAGTCTTGGCGATTGCCAGCTTTTATCTGACGATTCAACATAGTGCTAACACAGCACATATACATTAATGAGCAGTACCTGAAAACGAAAATGAGCCAGAAAGAAGACATTTTGACAGGTCAGTCGCCGGAGTTTCTCGCATTGCAGCGTTCTGCGAAAATCGTTGCGGCAACCGATGTCACTGTACTGATTAGCGGTGAAACGGGAACCGGTAAGGAACTGCTGGCCCGACATATTTATCAGAACAGTAAACGAAATCATCGTCCCTTTATCACGCTCAACTGCGCCGCCCTGCCCGAAAATCTGATCGAATCCGAATTATTCGGTCATCGCAAAGGCGCGTTTACCGGGGCGGATCGTGATCATAGCGGCTGGGTAAAAAAAGCCGATGGCGGCACGCTGTTTCTGGATGAAATCAGTGAACTGCCACTGGCGGTGCAGGCAACGTTATTGCGCTTTCTGGAAGCCGGTGAGTTTCAACCGCTGGGACAGGCGGCAGTCGAAAAAGTCGATGTACGCATCATTGCGGCGACGAATCGTGATCTGCATACTCAGGTTCAGGCCGGACAGTTCCGTTCCGATCTTTATTATCGTCTGCACGTCGTTCCACTGGAACTGCCGCCCCTGCGTGAACGCAATACGGATATTCCCCTCTTGATCCAACAACTCAGCCAGCGACTGGCGCAACAGCATGCGCTTGACGCCCCGCTTTACAGCGCAGCGGCGATGAAAGCCTTACAGGCTTATTACTGGCCGGGCAATATTCGTGAACTGCGCAACGTCTGCGAGCGTTTGCTGATTTTATTCAATGGCAGTGACATTGGCTTTGACAACCTGCCGGCGGAGATTCGCAACAACAACCTCCCCGATAAAAAGAACGAAGCCTTCACCCTGCCCGACAGCGGAATTCAACTACAGGATCTCGAAGCCAGCCTGATCAATCAGGCGCTCAGTAAGACCCGGGGTAACCAGAGCCGCGCCGCCAAATTACTCGGGCTGACCCGCAGCACCCTGATTTATAGAATGAAGAAATTCGCCATTCAATAAACTACCCCGCAGCAAACTGACGGGGTATTAGTGGCAGGTTTGCCTTCCCCCCTGCGGGGACTACGAGGCGAACATGTGCGGCTGAAGCCGCACCTACGAGGGTGCTTCTCTGCAAGCAGCGGGGAATTAAACCCAAAGGGGTTAAAATCAATTCGCCTCGTTCAAGACAAATCGAATCGGCACATCCACCGAGGCAAACACGGCGACGCCATTACGCTGCGCAGGAACAAAGCGCCATGTCCGTACGGTCTGCAATGCGGCGATATCCAGCAATCTGAATCCTGAGCTGATTTCAATCTCAACCTTCTTCGGCGCGCCATCGACATCCACATCAACCTCAAGCACCACGGTTCCCTGCATGCCGCGGCGACGGGCGGCGCGAGGATAAAAAGGCTTCGGATTCGATAAATAGCGGGCATCCGAGCGCGGTGGCGTATAGGATTCAGGCGCGGCGCTCACGGCTGTTGTTATCGGTTTATCTGACTCTCCGGGATTGGCTTCTTCGACTTCGGTAGAGGGAACCAATATATGTTTTTCAGGCGCAGGCTTTTTTACCGGCACTGCATTTATTTCAGGTTCAGGGCGGGACTTCGGTTTCTGCTGCGCAACGGGACGAGGTACTAATGCCGGTTTTGTTTTCGCCGCCTTAACCGGCGCGGGCGGCTTTGTTTTTTCTGTTTTTTTCGCCGGCCTTGCGATTTTATTTTCAAGCCTTGCCGTTAAAACAATATTCCGGGTTCCAACCAGCACCGGACGGGAAGACGACCCGTTAACATCATGTACTATATAAAACAGCACAACACTGTGAAAAACCAGCGATGCGATCATCGTTGGCCAGATGATGTCAGGCATCTGCCACTGAGTATGCGCCTGCGCAACCTGCCGCCAGGATAAAGACATGGCGTTCACACCCATTTGACTCGCCACCAGCGGATCAAACCGGTTATGAGCAAAAATATACTGAGTATGGCGACCCCGTCATTGATCCATTTCCATTGCGAATGAATCAACAGGCCGCTGTGCAGCGCATCGAAAATAAAATACCAGGGAACCATCCGGCTGTTTTTTTGTTTCGGCCACGATGCGGGACTGTCGATATGCCCGGTATTAGGGCTGTCCGTCCTGAGACCCTCACGACTCAGCCACCACGCACGCCCTTCCGCATCTATCGTCACATCGCGGGGCATGTGGCCGACGCCTTTGACCCTACGCCAGCCTTCACCGGCATGTTTCACAAAATTAGGCGCACCCATTCCACCGGTATACAAATCATTGCCGATGCGTTTCATCATCCAGATAAAGGCTGACTTTGCATTGGCTTTGTCCGAACGCATCAGGGCTTCACGATACCAGCGCCGGCCGTTATCCTCACTGCTGAACACGCCGAGTCGGGTTCCGATACTTATTTTTTCAGGCGCACCGGGATAGGCGGCGATATTATAAATTTCCCCCTTCCATGAACGAAGCTGATAAACGGGCGTCTGCCATGCTCGCGTAATATTGACCGACTTCATAAAAGCACGAAGGCCTTCCGCGTGGTCGAGAAAAATACCGCTTATCGACAAATACAGGATCGGAATAACGCTTAACAGACCGGCCACAGGCGCATGCGCTCTATACAGAAGACGAATCGTTTGTTGCTTGCGCCGTTTTTTTACCGGCCTTCCCTGTCGGCGTTTTCTTTTCCAGTAGCGCGGCAGACTCCAGTACAACAGACCGCCAAGCGGCAGGACGATCAGGGCAATCGCGCTCAGATCATTCCAGAGCAGTGACCAGGGGGCCGGGAAGAAGCCGCGCCCGAAATGCAGATCACGAACCAAACGATTGAGATCGATGCTTTCCGGTAACTGCGTCGACGTCTGCAAGGGCTGCAGCTTCAGCCAGATGATTTTCCCGGTATCGGTGTTAAACCTGAACACCCGGCTTCGATCAACCACGCCCAGTAATTCATTCGCCGCGCTCCCCGGCGTCAATGAATTAACCACATGCGCTTGCAAGGCCCACTGGCCGGCCTGTTTTGCTCTGTCAGTCAGCCGCCAGATCCCGTCATCGGTCGCCAGCCATTTTATTTTACCGGCGCTGGAAATATCATCCACCATTGCAATTACTTGCGGTGGTTCGTTATTTTCAAACCGGGTCGCCACCCAGTCATTGACTGAGTCGTCCCGCCACCACATGCCGGTTGAACCGGCGATAATAAACAGACCGGGAAAAGCGGCGTCACGCTGATAAAGCCGGAAACCTTGCGCCCGGCTTTTTTTAATCACCGTCTCGGGGAGCCAGCGTCCATGCACACCGCTTTGCCATAACCAGCGCCAGTCACGATGGTCCAGTACAAAACCGCTTGCCCCCAGCACCAGCAGCCAGAGGCCGGCGCTCAGGCCCATCCACCGGTGCAGGCGATGGGCCGTCCAGCGACGGCCCGTTTTTTTCCCAAACGCCACGGCGACTATTTTCAGAATCGATAATTCAACCCGGCATAGAAGGTTCGCGGCATGCCCGGCGCATATTCAAATTTTTCCGGTCTACCATAACGCGCTGCGGTATATTTCGCGGTGGTCGCATACCGCTTGTCGGCAACATTCATCAGACGCGCATAGAGTCCCAGTTTTTTATTGAGCGGATAATTGGCTCTCAGGTTTATCACGTCATGGCCGGGATATTTATAACTGTTGGCTTCATCCATCCAGTAATCCCCCAGCTTGACCCACTCCAGTTCCAGCTTGCCTCTGTTCATAAATTCAGGCCGGTAAGCCAGCCGGGTATTTGCAATTAAGCGCGGCGCCATCGCCATTTCATTTCCGCTGAAATCACCGACGCGTGAAACCCAGTCTTCATAGGTATGCTTTGCATAGGAGGCGGCGACATCAAGTTCAAGCGCCTTTGTGAATGAAGCGCCAAAACCGATCTCAAGTCCCTGATGCAAAGTCTCACCCGCATTGCCTGTTTCCCGATTGCCGTCTGCATTTTCAAAGGTCAGGATGTCATCCTTTTTGCTCATGTAATAAAGGCTTAATGAATAGTGCGTGGTCTGCGTTTTCCCACGCAAGCCGAGCTCATAATTTTTGACTTTAACCGGCTTCAGCGCCGTTGTATTCAGCGACTGGCCCTGACGAAACAACTGTCTTTCTGATGGCGCGCGAAACGCTTCACGATAGGAAAGAAAACTATTAAGAGAGGGACTCATTGCATAAGTAAGTCCCAGCTTGGGGCTTAGGCGGCTGAAATCAACACGGGTATCAGCGGGGCGCCGATGGCTGCCTGTGTCCAGCGCCGTGAGTTTATTATCATAGTCATAAGACATATCATCATAGCGCAGTCCCAGACTTAGACGCAGCCTGTCGGTTGGGGATGTTTCAGTATGAATATAGGGTGACAGTCCCTGATAAGTCACATCATAGTCATAGATGACACTGTTAACCGTGTAGCGGGTATAGATGTTTCCTTCTTTAGTCGCGCTGATATCCTGCTCATAACGGCTGCCCGGACTATGATCAACGTCTACGCCGACAATCACTCGCGTCCGGTATGGCGCAAAGTCCTGACGGTATTTCAGCAGCAGTCCAAATGAATCATTTGCCGTTTCATACACTACCGGATCATAACTCAGCATCCAGTTCGGCAAC
Source organism: Gammaproteobacteria bacterium (assembly GCA_015491815.1). Taxonomy (GTDB): domain Bacteria; phylum Pseudomonadota; class Gammaproteobacteria; order UBA6429; family Thiohalophilaceae; genus JAADGZ01. Next base: position 7,893 of record WFVC01000010.1, read on the forward strand.
ATGTCCATGCTGTTAGCGCGCAAATACGGAGTGACGCTCAACAAGCTGTCTGCGGTTTCTTTTTCATAGGCCATCGACACACGCAAGGCGTCCACCTTGCGATAGGAGATGGGCGTATAATTTATCTCTGGATTGTTGTAGTAATCATCAGCCAGCAGACGGGAAGAACCGGCTGTTTGCTGATCGATCCTTGATCCTGTGAGCACGGTTTTCAGCGTTGCCCCGCTGTTCAGGATACGATCCCAGCGCAGCGTTCCCGTCTGCCGATCATAGTCAGTGGCGTCACGCCAGCCATCGGTCCTGGTTAAATTTAAATCCGCGCGCAGACCATCATCACCCCAGCTATTGCCTGTGCTCACTAACATCCGCGCCCAACCATGCCCGCCCGCTTCCAGATCAAGCGTGGTTTCCGCCTGCAACGGCGCCGGACGTGTCTGCACGTTAATCACCGCGCCGATCGCATCGCTGCCATACAGGGCGGTGCCCGGACCTTTCAAGACTTCGATCCCCCCGGCCTGTGGCAGATTCACTTCATATAATGCATTGTGGTTAAAGAATCCGGTTGAGCGGGTGGGAATGCCGTCTTCAAGATATAGATAAACGGCGCCGGTAGTGATCGGTTGCCGGATGGCCGTCATGTGTCCTTCACCACCGGTCACATTCACATGCACGCCGGGTACGCGCTCCATGATCTCAGAAGGATGCGCCGGCTTAACCTCATCAACCACGCTCTGATCAATCACCCCGACGGATACCGCGGTTTCAGCAACAGACTGTGCTTCACGCGTCGCCGTCACCGTCATTTCACCAAGCCTGACATTTGCGTCCCCGGCGGCATAAACAGCGGATGACATGGCGACAGACAAACTACAGATAGAAACTGAGACAACAAACTTTTTCACGACAACAACTCCCCTGGAATTCGCTTAAATAACAAAAAATGACTTTCATCGAATGCCATAGAGCAAATTGTTTGCCAGATAATAAAGCCTGTTAATTCATTAACTTATAAATAACCCCGCAGTTAACCTGTTTTATATGAACCAGTTCTGAAGGATTTCAGACTATGCCCTTCGATAGATGTACATCTTTTGTTCATATACGTAGCATAAGATCCAGTCTTCCGGACATCGACGTTATCGAATAGCAATTGGGGAGAAAACGATGGAACATGCCGAAGCACTTAATGAAGAAACCTGCCGCGAACATCAGGATTTATCAACCGCCGATCTGGATATAACAGAACTTTACGCCTGGCTGGATCGACCGGTCAGCGAGGACGACTACGATATCATTGATACCTGAACATGGTTTGTCTCGACAGCCTGACGATTGATCCGGTTCTGCAAACTCGGTAAATTAAGCTCCCTTTTTAAATCGCGGCGGCGCCTGGCCGCCTGTTTATCCGGGAGTTGCATTCTTGAATAAAAGTCTTGTCACCAACCTGCTCGCCCTGCTGCTGCTTGCCGCCGGCGTTCTGCTCGACAACACCCTCGTTTTAAATATCGGCCTGTTCGCCCTTTCCGGCGCGATCACTAACTGGCTGGCCGTACACATGCTGTTTGAAAAAGTACCCGGCTTATATGGCTCCGGTGTTATTCCCGCGCGCTTTGAAGATTTTAAAGCCGGGATTCGGCGGCTGATGATGGAACAGTTTTTTAGCGAAGAAAACATCGATCGTTTTTTGCGTGTCTCCAACGGCGCAGCGCCGGATTTACACCTGACGCCGGTTATTGAAAAAATTGATCTGTCGCCCTCATTTGATGCGCTGGTGAAAGTGATTATGGAATCCTCCTTTGGCGGCATGCTCGGCATGTTCGGCGGTGAAGACGCGCTGCAACCGCTCAGAGAACCCTTTGTCGATAACATGAAAAGCTCGCTGATCGAAATCACCCAGCAGGAAAGCTTTCTTAATTTGCTGCGAGACGAACTGGAACAGCCTGATGTAATGGCGGACATTCGCGATAAAGTCTCGGAGATCATCGAGAAACGTCTGCAGGAACTCACCCCGCAACTGGTTAAACAGATCATTCAGACCATGATTAAAGAACATCTGGGCTGGCTGGTCGTATGGGGAGGCGTATTCGGCGGTCTGATTGGTTTGCTTGCCGCCATCCTCATGGCCAAATAAATATTCCAAATTCCTGTCCACTGCAAAGCTTTACGTTCGTGGTGAAGTCCTGAGCCTGACGAAGGTCGAATCATGAACATAAAGACTGAAATTCCAATGTTTAAAGCCATTCATCCTTCGACAGGCTCAGGACGAACGGCTTTAACTGGACAGGAATCTGGAACACTTATTTAGGGGCTGTTCGCGAGCGCAATGAAAATGCATGGCGACAAAAGCCCAGCACCTGCGCCAGTTTATTCTCATCCACAATTAACAACAGGGGAACGCCTTGCAGGCTTTTATTCTCGGCGCGCAGCCAGTGGTAAATGGCCGCTTCTTCACCCTGAAAATGTTCATACAGGCTTTGATAAAGGCGGATGAACAAACAGGCCTGCCGCCAGGCCGGCGTATCGGCTTCAAGCAGTTTTTTAATTTCCGCGAAGGCGCCGATATCCTGACATTGCAACTGCAGCACGCGCGCGAGTTCCGCCCGATACATTCCCAGCATTTCCGCCGCCTGTAAAACCGCAGGCGTCAGCCGCGCGGGCGAATCAAATACCTCATCACTCAGAGCATGCATGGCGCATCAGCGATTGACGCCGAGTGATTCAAGTATCAGTTCAACCACATCATGTTCCTGTTCTTCATCCCCGGCATCACAAACATAGGTGACGAACAGAAATAATGAACCGGCGAGCAGATACCATTCACAACCGTATTCATCGTCAATTTCATAATCCAGCACAATGCCGTCAAATTCACCGAGGGTGATTTCTTCCGGCTCGGCGCCCGCTTCGATATGTTCTGCGGCAAACTCCAGCAGCGCATCGCCGCTTAAGGGCTGATCATAATTAAGCGTGCTGATCTGTAATTCACCGATGCCCTCGGGATGAAACAGCGTTAATACGTCCTCATCCTCCTCGACCCGCCAGTCATCCGGGAGTGTGATATGCCAGTCAGCTGTTTTATATTTTTTCATTTTTCTTAGGGGCTGTTGATCTTTCAGATGTTAGGCTGATTTTGAGGAAATTTCAGTCCTGACAAGGCATTTTTTACGTATCAATGCACTCCATTGATAGTAAAAAATAACGCAGGCAGGGCTAAAATTAACCATAATCAGACAATAGATGAAAGATCAACAGCCCCTAGCAGGGGTTGATGCAATAACAGGGTTTGTATTTCTTGCCCGGCAGTTTCATTCGATGTTGTTCCACGAACGAGGCTAACAGATCGTCCATCAGGCTCATGATCTCGGCATCGCCCTGCAATTCAAACAGACCATGTTCTTCAATCGCGCGGATCCCTTCTTCCTTGACATTGCCGGCAACCACGCCGGAAAAGGCCTTGCGTAAATTTGCCGCCAGTAAATGCGTGTCCTGTTTTTTATGCAGCGCCAGCGCCTGCATATTCCGGTGATTGGGTTCAAAAGGTTGCTGAAATTCTTTCTCGATCGTCAGCGCCCAGTTGAAATAAAAAGCGTCCCCGCGTTGCTTGCGGAATTCACACACCTGTTCAATGCCCGTCTGCATTTCCCGCGACACCTGTATCGGATCATCGATAATAATTTTATAACGCCGCTGTGCTTCACTGCCCAGCGTCCCGGCAATGAATTGATCGATTTTGTTGAAATATTCTTCCGCGCTGGCCGGTCCGGTCAAAATCAATGGAAACGGAATGTCATGGTTTTTCGGATGCAACAGAATGCCGAGAAGATACAGGATTTCTTCCGCCGTCCCCACGCCGCCGGGGAACACGACAATGCCATGACCGCACCGCACAAACGCTTCAAGACGTTTTTCAATATCCGGCATGATGACCAGATCATTCACGATCGGGTTGGGTGATTCGGCGGCGATAATGCCTGGCTCGGTGATGCCCAGATAGGAGCCATTGCAAATTCGCTGTTTGGCGTGACCGATGGTTGCGCCCTTCATCGGCCCTTTCATCGCTCCCGGCCCGCAGCCGGTGCAGATGTCTAGCCCCCGCAGGCCCATCGCATAACCGACTTCCTTGCTGTAATCATATTCCTGACGTTTGATCGAGTGACCACCCCAGCACACCACCAGACTCAGATCCGTCATCGGCCGCAGGATCCCCGCATTGCGCAGGATGTGAAACACCGCATTGGTGATGCCGCTGGAGCTTTGTAGATCAAAAGTGGGATTATTATTTATTTCATCGCTGACGTAGATAACATCGCGCAGCACTGAAAACAGGTGTTCGCTGATGCCCTTGATAATCTGATTATCGACAAACGCCTGCGCCGGCGCATTTTTAACTTCCAGCTTGATACCGCGCTCGACCTGAATCACGCGAATAGAAAAAGACGCATAGCGTTCCAGCAGCTCCTTGCCATCGTCCATGTTATTGCCGGAGTTCAGCACCGCCAGCGAACAGTTGCGAAATAATTTATAAAGCCCGCCCTGACTGGTGTCCAGCAACTTGTTGACTTCGGCTCGGGACAACACATCCATACGGCCCTCGGGCGAGATAAGGGCATCGACCACATCGTATTTTTTTCCGGGCATTATTCCTTCCTTTTTATGACTGGGTTAATTTCCTGCAGCGAAGCATCATACTATAT
>WFVC01000011.1 GCA_015491815.1 Gammaproteobacteria bacterium
GAATCAGCACCAGCATGCCCAGTCCCGTGCGACGCCAGTTTTTTAATACATCAAGGCCGTTGCGCTGGGGCAGGCCCAGATCCAGAATGAATAAATCATAAGGCTCGGTTTTCCCCATAAATTCGCCGTCGACGCCATTATCAGCCGTATCGACAGCAAACCCCGCCTGCTCAAGATTTTTCTTCAGGTTGCGGCTGAGTTCGGCATCATCTTCAATCAATAATAATCGCATATCGGTTTCACTTTTCCTGCTTTGATTTCAATAGCTCACCGGTTTTTGCATCAAACAGCATTTCCCAGACGTTGCCTTTTTTATCGACGGTCTCGATTTCGTAGATATAACGCTGATTTTTCTTTTCCAGTTCAACCTCAAGCACATGCCCCGGATGAAGTTGTTCTACTTTCTCAAGAATCTGTTCAAGCGGCAGTATGTCGCCCGCTTGTTTAAGTTCCCGGGCAAGGTTATGGTCGTTGTCGGCCAGCATCAGTCCCGGCGTTACTGCTAACATGAATACCAGTATTAAGGAAAAAACCTGTACAAGCCGGAAGCCGCCGCCGGTTATATTAGTGGTCTTTATCATCACTTTCTGCGCGCTTGTGTCCGTTTATCATCGCTTTGACCAGACTTTCTTTGTGCACCATGCTTTCAAAGATGACGCCGCCAACATGGATGACCACCAGCAGCAGGGTGAAGTTGGCAAAGAATTCGTGGACTTCTTCAACAATGTCCTCCCAGAATTCGCCAAGCTGGCCGAGCATGGGAGCCAGCGGCCCGGCTTTTTCTTCGATGCCGTAAATCGCCAGTCCGCTGACGCCCGTGAGCAGCAGAGAGACAAGCAGCATAATAATCATGGCGCCGCCTGCGGGGTTGTGACCCAGATAGCGTTTGCCGCGAAAAGCCAGCGTATCTTTGAGATAAGCGGTAATGGTTTTGAATGAGAAAACAAAACTGCTGAAGCGGGCATAATGGGGACCGACAAAGCCCCAGAGAATGCGGAATAAAATCAGCCCTAAAACGAGATAACCGGCCCAGACATGCAGATCGAGGAAATCATCTTCAGTGAGGTAGGCGACGGCGAAGGCGAGAACCAGTGTCCAATGGAACAGGCGCACCAGGGGATCCCAGACTTTGATCATTTCAGGTTGTGGCATGGCGTGTTACTCCCGGATAAAAGGTTTTGCCAGTGTTGCCTGAAAGTCTAGAGCATAAATCTTAAACGAACCTTAAGGGTTTTAATCTTTTTTTGGGCTAATTTCCTGTTGTCTGGAATGATGCCTAAACAAGTGTTCCAAATTCCTGTCCACTACAAAGCTTTACGTTCGTGGTGAAGTCCCGAGCCTGACGAAGGGTCGAACCATGAACGTAAAGCCTGAAATTCCAATGTTTAAGGAAACTCTGATTAATTCCGCCGTTCATGGTGAGCCTGTCGAACCATGAACGCCAAGCATTGTAAAATCATAATGTTATATGGTTCACCCTTCGACAAGCTCAGGGCGAACGGAATTAATCAGAGGTTCCTTAAAGCCATTCATCCTTCGACAGGCTCAGGACGAACGGTTTTAACTGGACAGGAATTTGGAACATTTATTTAGTTGCAGGTGCGGCTTTGGCCGTATCTGTAATGACTCCCCCGCAGTGGACTGCGGGGGAATTTGTTAGAGGTGCTTATTTTTTAATATCGATTTTTGCTTTTTTACGCAGGTTGGTAATGTATTCCTGAATGCGCTGGTTTTGCAGAACCATTCTCAACTGGGGTTTGATATCTTCAAATTTGGGTGGCTGGCGTTTACGCGTGTCTTCGAGTTTGATGACATGGTAGCCGAACTGGGTTTTAACCGGTTTTTTGGTGTAGCTGCCTTTTTTCAGTTGCGCAACCGCTTGTGAGAAGGGGGGCACCATTTGTGATGCGGTGAACCAGCCCAGGTCGCCGCCGTCTTTGGCGGAAGGACCGGTCGATTTTTTCTTCGCCAGTTCTTCAAATTTTGCGCCGCTGTCGAGTTCGGCAATCACGGTTTTGGCTTCTTCTTCAGTCTTCAGCAGAATGTGGCGGGCTTTGTATTCAGCCAGTTTGGCGCCGGCGACACGCTTGTCATATTCGGCTTTTAGTTCTTTGTCGGTAATTTTACTTTCTTTGGATAACTTGTTGATCAGACCCTGAATCAGGGCATCGATCTTAAGTTGTTCAAGCTGGAAAGCGACGGTTTCATCATTTTCAACTTTTTCCTTGAGTGCGGCCTGATGCAATAATTCGCGATTGACCAGTTCATTGATGATGGCTTCACGATTGACGCCGCCCTGCTGGTTTTTACCGCGGCGTTGCATGGACTGAGCCAAATAGAAGTCATAACTTTTCTGGCTGATGGGTTTGCCGTTGACGGTGGCGACTGCGTTGTCGGCGTTGACCAGTCCGGGAAGAGTGGCCAGCATTAGGCCAGCGGCGAGAAAAGTCGAAAATGTTTTATTCATAATAATGTCCTTATGGCAGTTTTATTAATTTATAACGTTGTAAAAGAATAGAGGTAATCAGGGTAAGACTTTGTTAAAGGGTTTGACGGTGACCTTGGCGTAAACGCCGGCATCAAAATAGGGATCCGCATTCGCCCAGTTTTGCGCCGCGTTCAATGATTCGAATTCGGCGACAACCAGTGAGCCGCTAAATCCGGCCGGGCCGGGATCCGCGCTGTCGATAGCCGGATGAGGGCCGGCGATAAGCAGGCGTCCGGCGTTTTGCAGATCCTGCAGCCGCTGCAAATGCGCCGGGCGAGCAGCCTTGCGTTTTTCCAGCGAGTTTTCCGTATCTTCAGCAATGATGGCGTACCACATATTAACTTTCCTGTTCGGCTTCGGTCAGTTCGGTCGTCTCGCCATCTTTAACATGGCGGGCCAGATAAAAGGCTTGCCCAATGACAAACAGGATGGTCAGCCCCATCATACCAAAGAGTTTGAAGTTCACCCATTGTTCTTCCGCTTCGTGAGCGCTTTGACAGAGGCTGAGTAATTCACCATTAAACTGTGTCGCACAGTTCTCAATTTCTACCGGTGCATTGGCGGCGGCGGTTAACGCCGCTTCGGCGATGAAGTAGAAATTAGCGACATACAGATTGGCGAAACCCATACTGATGAAAAAAATCACCCAGCTCATATTCAGCCGCGTCCATGCCGAGCGAGGAATTTGAATGGCATGGCTCATCATGCGTTCGACCAGCGTCTTTTCGCCGAAAAACTGGCTGCCAAGAAAAGCCAGGGCAAACATCCAGTTGACCGCCGTCGGTTTCCACATAATGAAACTCTTGTCCTGCAAAATCAGGGTGGCGCCGCCGAGCACGACAATCAGGCCGAGGGTTACAAGATGCATGTTTTCGAAGCGCCGATGACGGAACCAGAACACGGCGTTCTGAACTACGGCGGCGGCAATCGCAACGGCGGTGGCGGCATAAATGCCAAACACTTTGTAGGCGATAAAAAACAGCAGAATGGGGAAAAAATCAAATAATAACTTCATGGTCAGGCAAGTTTATAATTATAAGCGGCTTAATGTAAGGTTGGATTATTCGTGCTGTCAAAATATTTTTCCATTACCGCACGCACATAATCAGGATAATCGATTGCCTGCATTTGCTCCATGCCTTCGCGGAAAAACTCGGCGGCATCTTCGGGAAAGCGTTGAACGATGTTTTCAAAGGCCTGCTCCATAACCGCAGGTTGCAGACTGCGGGTGGCGATGATGCCGTAATTGAAATTTAACAGCCGCCAGGGGCGATGGGGATCGCTTTTGTCGCTATCCTCCTTGATTTCCGGGGCGATCGCATCGATGATTTCGCCGATCACCGAGGTCAGGGTATCCATGATTTCGGACTCAGACTGGCGGTTGGCGAAATCTGAGAGGGCGTTGACCAGCGGCTCCAGCACGCTTAGTTGGCACTGCTGCCGCGCACACCATAGCGCCATGCTCAGAGTCAGGGTATCCAGATCATTCACCGCATCCTCCAGCTGCAGATGAACCGCCCAGTGGTTAAGCGTGTTGATGACCTGCAGGCCCAGATCCGCCATTTGATTGCGATCTGTCAGTGACGTTGACTTTGCTGTCAGCGCCGGGTATTTCTCACCTTTATGGGTCAGTTCGATAAATTTAAGAAACCGGTCGATTTCCGCATCCAGTTGATCCGGTTCAGGATTCTGGTTCTCGGAAAAGGCCTTGCGACGGGTTTTGATCACGTAGTCGGCAACACGGCTCAACGCCTGCGAGAGTGTTTTTGCATCCATTTCCAGATCTGACATTGAGGCTCCTGACCACAGCCCATTTATAAAGTCAGCCACTCTAGCATAGCTGTTCTGGAGCGGCATCGTTTTCTCCGGGGTTTAAAAAATCAATGGCTTAGTGACCCCATGCTTTGCCGGAAGTTCCAAAAACCGATGCTCTTGCGCCTCTGATCAGCTAAACTACGCAGCCCATGTCTGTTCACTATGATTTACATTCCCACTCGACGGCCTCTGACGGCAGCCTGCGCCCGGCGGAACTGGTGCGGCTGGCGAAATTGCGCAACATCGATGTGCTGGCGCTCACCGATCACGATAACGTCGATGGCATTGCCGAGGCGCGAGAGGAAGCCGGGCGGGTGGGACTGCAACTGGTGGCCGGGGCGGAGATTTCAGTGAGCTGGGGCGGCAAGACCATCCACATTGTCGGTCTTAATCTGGATATTGAAAACCCCGCGCTGCGCAATGGGCTGCAGAAGCTCTGCGAATTTCGCCAGTGGCGTTCGCAGGAAATCAGCCGCCGACTGGCGAAAAAACGCATTGAAGGCGCGCTGGACGGCGCGCGCCGCTTTGCGAAAGGGAACATTATCGGCCGGGTGCATTTTGCCCGCTTTCTGATTGAGCAGGGCCACGCCAAAGATATGCGGCAGGTGTTCAAACGCTATCTGGTGCAGGGCAAGCCCGGTTATGTGCCCGGCGACTGGGCCACGCTGGAAGAGGCATTGAGCTGGATTCATGGCGCGGGGGGGCAGGCGGTGATCGCTCACCCGGCGCGTTACCGGCTCAGCGCCACCCGTCTGCGTCAGTTGTTGGGCGAATTCCAGTTATTGGGCGGGGCGGCGCTGGAAGTGGTGTCCGGCAGCCACAGCCGGGATGAAATTCAGCAGATGGCGCAGCTATGCCGGCGCTTCGGGCTCATGGCCTCAGCCGGTTCGGATTATCACGGCCCTGAAAATCCGTATATGGATATGGGGCGTCTGCCCGCCATGCCGGCAAACTGTCTTCCCCTCTGGGAAAGCCCCGGCTGGGCGCAGTCCCGGCAGACACCGGCAATGGCGTCTCTGTCGCTATGAGCCAGTATTTCCAGATCCACCCGGATAATCCCCAGCCGCGCCTGATCCATCAGGCGGTGGAACTGGTGAGAAACGGGGCGGTGATTGTCTATCCCACGGATTCGGCCTATGCGCTGGGTTGTCACCTTGGCGATAAAAAAGCGCTGGATCGGATTCGGCGCATTCGTCAGGTCGATGACAAACACAATTTTACTCTGGTGTGTCGTGATTTATCGGAAATCTCGACCTACGCCAAAGTGGACAATAGCGCCTACCGGCTGATTAACGCCCATACTCCCGGCCCCTATACCTTTATATTAAAAGGCACGCGCGAAGTGCCCCGTCGCCTGATGCACCCTAAACGCCGCAGCATCGGCCTGCGCGTGCCGGACAATGCCATTGTGCGCATGTTGCTGGCTGAATTGAACGAGCCGCTGATGAGCAGCACCCTGATTCTGCCGGGTGAAGACATGCCCATGACTGAGGCCTATGAGATCCGCGAGTTGCTTGAGCATCAGGTGGATCTGGTCATCGATGGCGGCCATTGCGGGATTGAGCCCACCACCGTGGTCGATATGACCGGCGATGTGCCGCAAATCCTGCGCGAAGGCATGGGCGCGCCGGATTTTATTGCCTGAATGCAAAATGGCGGCAGGCAGGTACGATTGAAATCGTACCTACAGTGGGTATGGCTTGCAGGTACGACCTGTAGGTACGACTTCAGTCGTACTACCTACCTCATTCGATTGAAATCGAACCTACAGAGGCGCGGCCGATTGCAGTATAATCATCGGCAAAAACAACGATACTTCCTTATTAATCTCAGGAGAGAAGCTTGAATACCCTGGCGAATCCGCAGCATCGCGTGCTGTCCGGCATGCGACCCACCGGCGCATTGCATCTTGGCCATTATCATGGCGTGTTGAAAAACTGGCTGAAACTGCAGCATGAATACGAGTGTTTTTTCTTCGTCGCTGACTGGCACGCCCTGACCACCCACTATGAAGAAGTGGAAATTCTGGAGCAGAGCGTCTGGGAAATGGTTATCGACTGGCTGGCGGTGGGCGTCAATCCCGGATCAGCCTCGCTGTTCATTCAGTCGCGGGTGCCGGAACACGCCGAATTGCACATGCTGCTGTCCATGATCACGCCGCTGGGCTGGCTGGAACGGGTGCCGAGCTACAAGGATCAGCAGGAAAAGCTGAAAGAGCGGGATCTGGCCACCTACGGCTTTCTCGGCTATCCGCTGCTGCAGAGCGCCGACATTCTTATTTACAAGGCCGGGCAGGTGCCGGTGGGCGAAGATCAGGTCGCGCATGTGGAAATGCCCGCGAAGTGGCGCGGCGCTTCAATCATCTGTATGGCCGTGAACCCGGTTTTGAAGAAAAGGTCGAAGCCGCGATCAAAAAAATGGGCAAGAAAAACGCTCGGCTTTACAATGATCTACGTAAAAAATACACCGAACAGGGCGATGCGGAGGCGCTGGCGACGGCGCAGGCTCTGCTCGATTCCCAGCAGAATATCACCCTCGGCGACAAGGAACGCCTGCTGGGGTATCTGGAAGGCAGCGGCCGCATTATCCTGCCCGAGCCGGAGGCGCTGCTGACACCGGCTTCAAAAATGCCGGGACTGGATGGACAAAAAATGTCCAAATCCTATCAGAATACTTTATCATTACGGGAAGAGCCCGAGGCCATTGAACAGAAAATTCGCACCATGCCCACCGATCCGGCGCGAATTCGCAGAACCGATGCGGGTGATCCTGAAAAATGTCCAGTCTGGAAACTGCATCAGGTATACTCGGGCGAAGACACACAGGAATGGGTGAAAACCGGTTGCACCAGCGCCGGAATCGGCTGCATCGATTGCAAGGGACCGGTGATTGATGCGGTACAGGCGGAACTCGCCCCCATCCGTGAACGCGCGCGGGAATACGAACAGGATCGGGGGCTGGTGCGCAAGATCATCAACGAAGGTGGTGAACGCGCCCGGGATGTCGCCCGTCAGACCATGATCGAAGTGCGTCAGGCCATGGGGCTGGAATACAGATAATTGTAGGTGCGACTGTAGGTACGACTTCAGTCGTACCCACTCAACAAAAAAACAAACACCAGGTACGACTGAAGTCGTACCTACAGCGGCACAACATTAACGCTAAAAATCAGGCACGCATGACAGAGCAAAATCCACAGCCAGAGTCCAATCCGGAACCCGCCGTCGTCAACGAACAGACGGAGATGCCCTTCGCCATCGTGCAGGGGACGGCGGTGACGGAGCTGCCGACGGATCTCTATATCCCGCCGGATGCGCTGGAAGTGTTTCTGGCCGAGTCCTTCGAAGGCCCGCTGGATCTGCTGCTCTATTTAATCAAACGTCAGAACCTCGATATTCTCGACATTCCCATTGCCGACATCACCCACCAGTATGTGGAATATGTGGAAGTCATGACCGACCTGCAGCTGGAGCTGGCCGGTGAATATCTGGTGATGGCGGCGATGCTGGCGGAAATCAAATCGCGCATGTTGTTGCCCCGGGTCACGCCCGATGAGGAAGACGAAGCTGATCCGCGCGCCGAGCTGGTGCGTCGTCTGCAGGAATATGAACGCTATAAACAGGCGGCCGAAGACATTGACGCCTTGCCCCGGGTGCGGCGAGACGTGTTTCCGGTCGACGTGGATTCGCCGGATTTGAAAATCGTGCGCCTGCCGCCGCGAGTGGAAATGAAAGACGTTCTTTCAGCATTTAAAGATGTGCTGCAACGCGCCTCGATGTACGAGAAGCATCATATCCAGATGGAGCCCCTGTCGGTGCGCGAACGCATGTCGCGTGTGTTGGGCGCGATCTCGGTCGATCAGTTTACTGACTTCAGCAAACTGTTCGATGTGGAAGAAGGGCGGGGCGGGGTTGTCGTCACCCTGCTGGCCATCCTTGAATTAATTAAACAGTCCATGCTGGAACTGGTGCAGACCGAGCCCTATGGCCCGATTCATGTCAAGGCCGTGGGTAAAATAGAAGGCCGGTGACAGGTACAATCTGTAGGTGCGACTTCAGTCGCACCACTATAAACAATTCCTTTTACGGAACCATAAGAATATGAACGACAATGAATTAAAAAAAATCATCGAAGCGGTTATTTATGCCGCCGATGAACCCATGAGTCTGAATCGTCTGATGAGCCTGTTCCCCGAGGAAAATCATCCGGGCCGTGACGCCATCAAAGCTGCGATCAGTGAACTGCAACAGGAAGCCGCCGAGCGCAGCGTTGAGTTAAAGGAAGTCGGCAGTGGTTACCGTTATCAGGTCAGACAGGATTATGCGGAATGGGTCTCGAAGTTATGGGAGGAACGGCCTGCGCGTTATTCACGCGCTTCACTGGAAACGCTGGCGCTGATCGCCTATCGTCAGCCGGTGACGCGCGCCGAGATCGAAGAAGTACGCGGCGTCAGTGTCAGTTCCCAGATCATCAAAGCGTTCATCGAACGTGACTGGGTTAAAATTGTCGGCCATCGTGATGTGCCGGGCCGGCCTGCGCTGTATGCGACGACCAAAGGCTTTCTGGATTACTTCAACCTGAAATCGCTGGAAGAGTTGCCCAGTCTGGCCGAGATTCGTGATATCGACTCGATTAACGAAAAGCTGGAACTGAGCATGCCGGGTGAGAATGCCGAGCTGGCGGTGGAAGAAGACGTGGCTGAATCAACGGATATCAATCTTGAAGATGAGGCGCCCGCCGAAGAAGAAAAAGCTGAAGTCGATAAACTTGCCGAGCCGATGAACGGCTAAAAAAGCGTTCCTGATTCCAGCACAAATCATTTACCTGTAGGTACGATTTTAATCGTACCTTGTACGGCTGAAGCCGTACCTACAAATCGTGCATGCAAATCGTACGGGATACCCCTTCCTTGAAAGAACGACTACAAAAAATTATCGCCCGCGCAGGCTATGGTTCCCGACGTGAAGTTGAAAAATGGATCGAGCTTGGACGCATCAAGGTCAATGGCCATGTCGCCACGCTGGGCGAGCAGGTCGATCCGGCCGGGAACAATAAAATCACCCTTGATAATAAACCCCTGCGCAAACTGGACGTCGCCCCGCGCCTGCGCGTGATCGCCTATAACAAACCGCTGGGCGAAGTTTGCACCCGTCATGATCCGGAAGGCCGCCCGACAGTTTTCGACGCCCTGCCGAAACTGGGACGGGGACGCTGGATTGCAATTGGCCGGCTCGATATCAATACTTCCGGCCTGTTGCTGTTTACCACCGATGGTGAACTGGCGAATCGCTTGATGCATCCTTCCACCGAAGTCGAACGCGAGTACGCCGTACGCGTGCGCGGCGAGGCCACGCCCGAGGTCTTTAAGCAACTGCAAGCCGGCGTCGAGCTGGAAGACGGGCCGGCGCATTTTGACGCGATTCTGGATTCAGGCGGGCAGGGCAGCAACCACTGGTATCACGTTATCCTGTGTGAAGGTCGCAACCGCGAAGTGCGGCGGCTCTGGGAAGCGGTAGGCTTCACGGTCAGTCGTCTGATTCGCATTCGTTATGGCGACATCGAGTTAAAGCGGTATCTGCGTCTGGGAAAATGGAAAGATCTGGAAGAAAAAAATATTCAGCAATTACAGACTCTGGCCGGTATTCGCACCACAGGAAATACGAAAGTCTCGGCTAAATCAGAAACAGGATCCCGGGCTCAAAAATCACCAAAGCTGCATCAAAAAAACACGCGCCGAAAATAAACTTGGCAGCCGTTATTACATATTAAAAACAAGGATATAGCTAAAAATAATCAAACTAAAGTTTCCTTAGTGCAAGGCGATAAATGGAAGTACCGAGCATTTTTGTTAACTATTTTTTTGAGGTTTAATATGCGGCTCTCCCTGTTCTGGAAATTGTTCCTGCCTGTTACTGTTCTTTTTAC
>WFVC01000012.1 GCA_015491815.1 Gammaproteobacteria bacterium
AGTCTATATTTATGTAATCGACGGTGATCTGGACAAACTGATTATCATCGGTGAACCAGCCAAATTACAGCAGCTCCCCGACAACAGCACCGAAATCGTTTACTCACGGGCAAAGCGAATGGAATATTTCGCCAACACTGATCGGCTTTTCCTGATGAAAGAAGCCGAAGTCTGGCAGGGCGCCAACCGTTTCTCCGGTGAACACATTGAATACGACACCCGCAACAGCCGGGTCTCGGCCAATTCACAAGGCAAGGAAGCCGGTCGCATTCGCGCGATTATCATTCCCAAAAAAGCCGCTGCGGAAAAACCCGCTGAAAAATCCGCGGACAAGCCATCCCCGGCTGACAAAACAGCCGTAGAAGAACAACCGGAAGCGACCACACCGTGAATCAGTCTTCGTCTATATCGACCAGCGAACTCAGCGCCCGACATCTGGCCAAGCGCTACAAGGGTCGTGACGTGGTGCAGGATGTTTCCCTCGATATCAAAAGTGGGGAAGTGGTCGGCCTGCTGGGTCCGAATGGCGCCGGCAAAACGACCTCATTCTATATGATCGTTGGTCTGGTCGCTGCTGACAAAGGCAGCATCCACCTCGATGGCAAGGACATTACTCCCCTGCCCCTGCATCTGCGCGCCCGCAACGGCATCGGCTACCTGCCGCAGGAGGCTTCGATCTTTCGCAAACTCTCGGTCGCCGATAATATTCTCGCCATTTTGCAAACCCGCGCGGAACTAAGCCGCTTTCAGCAGGAACAAAAGCTGGAAGAATTATTGGACGAACTGCACATCACCCATATTCGTCACAATATCGGCGTCAGCCTCTCCGGCGGTGAACGGCGGCGGGTGGAAATCGCCCGGGCGCTGGCCACCGAACCGCGTTTCATTCTTCTCGATGAGCCTTTCGCCGGCGTCGATCCCATTTCCGTGCTGGATATTCAGAGCATTATCAAACATTTGACTGAACGGAACATCGGCGTGCTCATCACCGATCACAATGTGCGTGAAACCCTCGGTATTTGTGGACGCGCCTACATTATGAATGCCGGTCAGGTCATTGCCGCCGGCGATCCCGACAGCCTGCTGGCCGATGCGCAGGTCAGAAAAGTCTATCTGGGCGAACACTTCCGACTCTAAGCGTCCCCTTGTTGTTCTTAATCAAGACACTATTAATAAAGTCAGGATACGCTAGAAATACACATAGATATGTGAGGAGGCTTGCTCAAATTAATCACTAACAAATTTTTTCGTTTTGTCAATTCAATTGTTATGAAAAAAGTATGCCAAATTTCCTGCACTGCAAATTGAAATACGCTAAAATTGAGTTAGCCAGTAACACACTACCTGCCGGCTGAGATTCCAACAACAAATATGAAACAGGCTTTACAACTCCGACTCGGTCAACACCTGACCATGACCCCCCAGTTGCAGCAAGCGATTCGCCTGCTACAGCTATCCACATTAGAATTACAGACAGAAATTCAGGATGCGCTGGACTCCAACCTGATGCTGGAGGTGGATGATGAGCACAACAACACCGACAAAACTGATGCCGTAAGCACAACGGAAACGGACTCCGCCGCCGGCGCCCAGGAAGCCGAGGTTACCGAGCTCAAGGGGCCGGATGAAAACTCCGCCATTCCCGAAGACCTGCCCACCGACTCCAGCTGGGATGATATTTACGACTCCATTACCCCCCCGTCTTCGGCCGGCAGTACAGTTGAACACGACTTTGAAATTTCCGGCAATACCGAAGAATCCCTGCAGGAGCACCTGCACTGGCAGATGGAACTGACCCCTTTTTCTGAAACCGATCAGGCTATCGCCGAAGTAATTATCGACAGCATCAGTGATGACGGCTATCTCGGCGCTTCTATCGAAGAAATTCATCAGGCCTTGATTAACGATATTGAGGAAATTGAACTCGATGAAGTGGAGGCCGTTCTTCATCGCATTCAGAATTTCGATCCGCCCGGTGTCGGCGCCCGGGATTTGCGCGAAAGTCTGATCCTGCAGTTAAAGCAACTGCCGCTGGATTCCGAATGGCTGGAACTGGCGACCCAGATGGTGAGTGAACACTTTGAGCTGCTCGCCAGCCGCGACTACGCCCTGCTGGCGCGGCGCATGAAAATCAATGAAGACACCCTGAAAGAAATCATTCAGCTGATTCAGTCATTGAATCCCCGGCCCGGCAGTCAGATCACCGCCAGCCAGCCGGAATATATCGTTCCCGATGTGATTGTCACCAAGGTCAAGGGCAAATGGCAGGTCGAACTGAACGCCGAGACCGCCCCCCGGCTGCGGGTCAATCCCCATTACGCCAGCCTGATTAAAAAGGTCAATAACAGCAAGGACAACACCTACCTGAAAAACCATCTGCAGGAAGCCCGCTGGTTTATCAAAAGTCTGATGAGCCGCAACGAAACCCTGCTCAAGGTTTCCCGCTGCATCGTCGAACGTCAGGCTGATTTTCTTGAACATGGAGAAGAAGCCATGAAAGCGCTGGTGCTGCATGATATCGCCGAAAAGGTCGACATGCACGAGTCCACCATTTCCCGCGTCACCACCCGCAAATATATGCATACCCCGCGCGGTATTTTCGAGCTGAAATACTTTTTCTCCAGTCATGTTTCCACTGCCAGTGGCGGCGAATGTTCCGCCACGGCAATTCGCGCCCTGATCAAAAAACTGGTTGCCGCCGAACTGCCCAACAAACCATTGAGTGACAGTAAAATCGCCAACATTCTTTCTGATCAGGGTATCATGGTCGCTCGCCGCACCGTTGCCAAATACCGGGAAGCGCTGGCCATACCACCCTCAAACGAACGTAAACGCCTCGCATAAACGTTAGGAGGAACACTATGCAATTGAATATAACAGGACACCATCTCGACGTTACTGATTCACTTCATAATTATGTTGTCAGCAAACTCGAACGAGTTGAACGACACTTTGATCATGTCACCAACGTCCACGTTATATTGAGCGTCGAAAAACTCAGGCAAAAAGCCGAAGCGACCATCCATGTCAGCGGCGGCAATCTTTTTGCCGACGCTGAACACGAAGATCTGTATGCCGCCATCGATTCCATGACCGACAAACTGGACCGGCAGATCAAAAAGCATAAGGAAAAGATGACCAATCATCATCGCGGTAACGGCAGCCCGAAACGGCAACCCGCACCTGAACAAGAGTAAAACTTGCAGCCCCGGTATTCTGAGTGAATGCCGGGGCATTTTTTAAAGCACCACTTTAACTATTGAAGAGAATCAGGCATGCAACTCAGTGACCTGCTAAGCGAAGATCGTATTGCCTGCGACGTTGACGCCCACAGTAAAAAACGGGCGCTTGAAGTGCTCAGTAAACTGCTGGCGCAGGAGCAACAATATGTCACCGCCGACGATATTTTTGACAGCCTGCTCTCGCGTGAGCGTCTGGGCAGCACCGGCATCGGTCATGGCGTTGCCATCCCTCATGGCCGCGTGAAAAATACTCAACAGGCCAGTGGCGCCTTTATTCAGTTAGCCGAGGGTGTTGATTTTGATGCTATCGACAAGGCTCCGGTTGATCTCATGTTCGCCCTGCTGGTGCCGGAAGAATCCACCGATGAACATCTGGAAATCCTCTCCGAACTGGCCAGTCTATTCAGTGAACAAACATTCCGAGATAACATCCGCAATGCCGGAAGCAGCAGTAAAATCTACTCACTAATCAGGGAACAACAACAGACACACGCCTGATCATGGCCAGTAAACTCACGGTACAGGATGTCTTTGACAGTCACCAGAAAACACTGGAACTGTACTGGCTGTCCCATTCACACCAGACCGGACAGGCGATTCTCGAAGAAACACAGCCTCAGTCCGGTCCGCCACCCAATCTGGTCGGCTACCTCAATCTCATTCGCCCCAACCGTATTCAGGTGCTGGGCGAAACCGAAACCCGTTACCTGTCCGGACTCGAAGCCGATATTTGTGAAGACACGCTGCGCCAGTTATTCGACGCCCGTCCGGCCATGATTATTTTCGCCTGTTCAACCCAACCCCGGGATGCGCTCCGTCAGTGGGCCGACAATACTTCAACACCGCTGGTCGGAACCTCACTCACCGCCCGCCGGGTTATCGAAGTGCTGGATTTCCATCTCAACAGTATTCTCTCCCGAAAACAGATCATTCACGGCGTTTTTATGGAAGTGCTGGGACTGGGCGTATTGCTGACCGGCCCCAGCGGCGTGGGAAAAAGTGAGCTGGCGCTGGAATTATTAACCCGCGGCCACCGTCTAATAGCTGATGATGCGCCGGAATTCTTTCAGGCGACCCCGGATACCGTACATGGGCGCTGTCCGGATTTACTGGAAGATTTTATCGAAGTGCGCGGACTCGGAATACTTAACGTGCGCGCCATGTTCGGCGATAATGCCATTCTCAGTGATAAACGCCTGAGCCTGATTATCCGACTGGAGCATATCGATGCGCAAAAGCAATCGCCGCTGGAACGTCTGGATTCCACTCAACGGCATGTTGAGGTGCTGAATATGGAGATTGCCGAAGTCGTATTGCCACTGGGGCCGGGGCGGGATCTGGCGATTATCATCGAAACCGCGGTACGTAACCATGCTCTGCATTTGCGTGGCTATAATTCAGCTCAGGACTTTATCAAACGTCAGCGCAAACTGATCAATAAAAACACATCATGAAACTGATTATCATCAGCGGCCTGTCCGGCTCAGGCAAGTCTATCGCGCTCAATGTGCTGGAGGATTTGCACTACTATTGCATCGACAATCTCCCGGCCGCCATGTTGCCCGCGCTGGCGGATCAATTATTGTCTTCCGGCAGCCGGGATCATGAACATATCGCCGTTGGCATTGACGCCCGCAATACGCCGGCGGATCTGGCGGACTTTTCCAGCATTCTGAAAACCCTGCGCTCCCGCCAACTCGACGTGCAGATTTTATTTCTTGAAGCAGACAATGCAACCCTGATCAAACGTTTCAGTGAAACCCGCCGCCGTCACCCCCTGAGCAACGACGAAGTCCCCCTGAGTGAAGCCATCATCCAGGAACGCAGTCTGCTCGAACCCATTGCCGGCGAAGCGGATCTGATCATGGACACCAGCCGCACCAATATCCATCAGTTGCGCGAGCTGATTCATTCACGCATCAACAATGATGACAGCAGCCAGCTTTCCCTGCTGTTTGAATCCTTTGGTTTTAAACAGGGGATCCCGGTTGACGCCGACTTTGTGTTTGATGTGCGCTGCATTCCCAACCCACACTGGGAACCCCGCCTGCGCAGACTGACCGGCTGTGACTCGGCTGTTGCTGAATTTCTGGAACAGCACGATGATGCGATTAACATGTTCGAAGATATACGGGATTTTCTGGAAAAATGGATCCCCCGTTTTGAAGCCGATAACCGCAGTTATATGACTGTCGCTGTCGGCTGCACCGGCGGCCAGCATCGCTCGGTTTATATGGTTGAAAAACTGGCCGCCTGGTTCAGGGAACAACGTCCGGGCATTTTACATCGACACCGTGAACTGTCATAAAGAATTAATAATGAGGAAACGATCATGAGTGTTGGTCTGTTAATTCTGACCCACAATAATATCGGCCAGGCATTGTATGACACCGCGATTGCCGTGATCGGCAGCGCCAGCCTGCCAACCAAAGTGCTGGTTGCATCGATGGATTGCAATACCGATGAAATGCTGGAGCAAACGCGTATCGCCCTGCAAAAGCTCAATACCGGTCAGGGCGTGCTCATCCTTACCGATATGTATGGCGCCACGCCCAGCAATATTGCTTCTGAATTACTGGATCCCAGTCGCATACTGGTTTCCGGCATCAACCTGCCGATGCTGGTGCGGGTGATGAACTACCCTGATCTTGAACTGAATGATCTGGCTGAAAAAGCCATCAGCGGTGGACAGGATGGCATTCTTTCGCTCACCGCCGGAAAACAGAAGTAAAAGCTCTTATGCTAAAAAGAGAGATCCTGATCTGTAACAAACTCGGCCTGCACGCCCGCGCCGCCGCCAAACTGGTTACTCTGGCCACACAATTCAGCGCAGACGTTTTTCTTCACCTCGATGATAAAAAAGTAAATGGAAAAAGCATCATGGGCGTGATGATGCTGGCCGCCGGTAAAGGAACGCAGCTCATACTTTGCGCTGAAGGCGAGGACGAACAAGAAGCGATTGATGCGATTGAGCAGTTGGTGAAAAACCGTTTTGATGAGGAATGCTGAATAAACTACTCCAGTTCTTCCCAGCGCTGGTAGGCCTGTTCGAGTTCCTGTTGCAGATTTTCAACCCGCTGCAGGGTATCGACAATTATTGATTTATCCTGCTGATAAAATCCGGCATCGCTGATTTTTTCCTGCAGGCTTTCCTGCTCGGCTTCCAGTGCTTCAATTTTTCCCGGCAGGCTGTCGAGTTCCCGTTGTTCCTTATAACTTAATTTGCGTGATTTCTTTTCAGGCGCAGTGCTTGCCGGAGGACACGGTTTAGTTTCCATGCGATCTTCGGCTTTGCTGACCGGCCTTTGCACCCGCTGCTGTAACCAGTCCTGATAACCGCCGACATATTCACGCAAGCGGCTCTCGCCTTCAAAAACCAGGGTGCTGGTAACCACATTGTCGAGGAAGCTGCGATCATGACTGACCAGCAACAGGGTGCCCTTGAATTCGGTCAACAACTCTTCAAGTAATTCGAGTGTTTCAACATCAAGATCGTTAGTCGGTTCATCCATCACCAGCAGGTTGGCGGGCCGGGTGAACAGTTGCGCCAGCAGTAAACGGTTGCGTTCGCCCCCGGATAAAGAACTGACCGGTGAGTTAACCCGTTGCGGAGTAAACAGGAAATCCTGCAGGTAGCTGATCACATGGCGGGAACGTCCGTTGATACTCACCTGATCGGTTCCCAGATTAAGATTTTCGATCACGGTTTTTTGCGGATCCAGTTGCGCCCGCTGTTGATCAAAATACGCAACTTCCAGTTTGGTGCCCAGCGTTACCTTTCCGGTATCCGGCGCCAGCTCGCCCAGCAACATTTTAATCAGACTGGTTTTCCCCACCCCATTAGGGCCAATAATGCCAATCCGATCGCCGCGCATAATCCGGGTGGAAAAATCCCGGAACAGACAACGTCCGCCCAAACTCAGTGAGGTGTTTTCGACTTCCGCCACCAGCTTGCCGGAACTCCCGGCTGACTCCAGCTTGATCCTTGCCTTGCCGCTTTGTTCACGCCGCGCCCGACGCTGTTCACGCAACGCTTTTAGCGCCCGCACCCGGCCCTCATTACGAGTGCGGCGCGCCTTGATCCCCTGCCGAATCCAGACTTCCTCCTGCGCCAGTTTTTTATCAAACAGGGCATTCTGCTCGGTTTCCACCGCCAGCCGCTCTTCTTTCTTGCGCAGATAATTTGCGTAATCACCTGGCCATGAGGTCAGTTGCCCTCGATCCAGTTCAATAATGCGGGTAGCCAGTTGTTGCAGGAACGTTCGATCGTGCGTAATAAACAGCAAAGCGCCTTTGAACCCCAGCATGAAATCTTCCAGCCAGGTGATGCCTTCGATATCCAGATGGTTGGTGGGTTCATCCAGCAGCAGCAGATCCGGCTCCTGCACCAGCGCGCGCGCCAGCAGCACCCGGCGTTTAAGTCCGCCCGAGAGTTCCTGCATACTTTTGTCCACCGGTAATTGCAGCCGTGAAATCGATGCTGACACCCGTTGCTCGAAGCGCCAGCCTTCGGCGGCCTCAATTTTCTGCTGCAAATGGGAGAACTTTTCCAGCAGGGCCGGATCATGTTCACCCTGCTCAAGCTGAAGCGCCAGATGATGATAATCACTCAACAGGCCGCCCAGCGTCTCCAGGCCGCTGGCCACCACATCAAACACGCTGCGTGAATCGCCAACCGGCACGTCCTGATCCAGACTTGCAATCCGCAAACCATCCTGACGCCAGATTTCCCCATCATCAATGCCGATTTCACTGTCCAGAACGCGCAGCAGCGTGGATTTGCCTGTGCCGTTACGTCCGAGCAGACAGATCCGCTCGCCCCGTTCAATATTGAGATTGACCTGATCCAGCAGGGGGGCGCTTCCAAAAGCAAGGGAGACATTTTT
Organism: Gammaproteobacteria bacterium; assembly: GCA_015491815.1. GTDB lineage: Bacteria > Pseudomonadota > Gammaproteobacteria > UBA6429 > Thiohalophilaceae > JAADGZ01. The sequence goes on from WFVC01000012.1 coordinate 8,129, forward strand.
GAGGCTGACGAGCGGCGGCATAATTTTTAGCAGGCTGATGAAATAATCCGCCATTATACCGACTTTCCTTGCCCCCCTGATGGTTTCGGTTAAAATAAGCCCTTCATGCCGCCATCTTCTTGCAAAAATTCACCATGACAGATGAAGAAAACAAACGGGAACTGCGCCAGAAAATGGAGCAGCTCATTGTCGAACACCGGGATCTGGATGACGTCATCCACCGGCTGGCGGCTGATCCGGAAATCGATCAATTGCAGATCGTGCGCATGAAAAAACGCAAGCTCTATCTGAAAGACATGATCACGCGCCTGCGCAGTAAACTCATTCCCGATATCGAGGCCTGACAGCGGGCCTGTCTATGGTAAATCAAACATGACCGCCACGCCCCCGGAAACACCTGATGCTGAACTGTTACTGGCCACCGGCTGCGCCCACTGCGGCGTGGTTCTGCAGGGACTGACTGAACTGATCAAGGACGGCCTGCTCGGACATCTGGAAATCACCAATATCGCCGCACGCCCCCAGCGCGCGGAAGAACTGAAGGTGCGTTCGGTTCCGTGGACCCGCCTCGGCCCGTTCATCCTCGAAGGCCAGCATTCAGTGGGCGAGCTGCGCAAATGGGCGCAACGCGCAAACAGTATTGAAGGCATGAGCGAATATATTGCAGAAGAATTGAAACAGGGAAATCTGGACAAGTTAATTAAATTATTAAAAGCTTCACCACAGCAGCTTCGCGCGCTCATCCCCCTGCTGGAAAATGAAGAAACAGAAATGCAGGTGCGTATTGGGATTGATGCGATTCTGGAAAGCATTGATGATAAATCCCAGCTCGCGCAGCTAATTCCAGAATTGAGCCAACTGGCTGCACACAAAAGCCCGCGTATCCGCGCCGATATCAGTTATTATCTGGCGTTAACGGACAGCCCCGATGCAATCCCGGCATTAAAAAAATTATCAGAGGATGAGTCGGAAGAAATCCGTGACATTGCCCGCGAAGGGTTACAAAGGCTGACCGAGGCCTGACAGCAGCGGTTATCCCACCAGCATGGCGCGCGTTTCTTCAAACTGCCCGTGCATCGTTTCCAGCACCGGTGCAATGATGTCATCATTCAGGCCCGTCATCTCCCAGGCCTGTGGATGGATACGGGGCGCATCCGTCTCATCACTATCCGATGTATTCAGTTCCGCCAGCACCGCCAGCGTATTGGCGATATGCACCACCGCTGTCTCAACTTGAAACGCATCCGCTTTTTCAGGTTCATGATGCCATCCAATCGTGCTCACCAGCATCGCCGGCCAGCGCCAGTCTTTTGCCAGCTGCGCGCCCAGTTGCGCATGATCAAAACCGATCACCTCTCGCTCACTTAAATAAAGATCCGGTTCATCCGGTTCTTCAATCGACCGCAACACCGCCTCACGCGCAAGATCCGGCAGGCGGCTGTACAATAACAGCTGGCCAATATCGTGCAACTGACCCGCGACAAATAATGCATCCGGTTGCAGATCCTTTATTTTTTCCGCCAGTGATTTTGCCGCTAATCCGCAATACAGGCTATGCAACCAGAAATCATCCATGCTCATTAAATCAATGGGGATACCTTCAAAAACCTTCAATGATGTCGTGGCCAGCACAAGATAGCGTAGGCGTTTGGTGCCAATAATATTGACGGCGCGAACAACCGTATCGACCTCTTTGCTCAGACCGTATATCGGACTATTCGCCATACGCAATAATTGCGCGGTAAGACCGGGATCCTGACTAATGACTTCCGATATTTGTGTGGCTGTGCTTTCAGGATCATCCAGCAACTGATTAACCCGCAAATACACTTCCGGAAAGGATACGATTTCTTCAACACTGCTAACAAGTTCGGATAGATTTTCAGACATTGTTCACCCTGTCAGGGACGCTTGATTTATAATCTACTCAAAGTATAACTGCAGAAAACAGAGAGTCCAGGCGAACACTAAAGTAAGGAGACTGTTTCCCCATGTCCAATCCTGATAAATGGTATGTCTATATGCTCCGCTGCAACGATAATTCTTATTACACCGGGATCTGTAAAGATCCTGAGCGCCGTCTGCAACAACACAATAAGGGATCAGGCGGCGCCAAATACACCCGCTCTCGGCGCCCCGTCGAATTAGTTTATCAGGAACAACAGGATGATCACTCCAGCGCTCTGAAACGGGAATATAAAATCAAACAACTTTCATCACAGGCCAAGCGCGCCCTCGCCAAAGACTGGCAAATCACAGAATAACTGTCAGCGGCAGAACTGTTCAGCCAGTTTGTTTATCGTCTCTTCCAGACGCGCGGTTTCAATCGGATAAGACAAACAAAGACAGACTGGAAACCGATCAGTCAGGCGTTGCAGCTGATGTTCAAACTCTTTTTCAAAAAAGATAATAATTTCCGTTTCCGGCATTTTTTGTAAAACCGCCATCAGTGATTCAAGACTGCTGGTGCGATCCCGAAAATCCGACTGATAGTTGAACTCCGCAACCACGACAGCCGGACGCAGTTTTTTTAACTCGCGGATTGCCTTGCGAACAGTATGGATTTGCCGGGTATCGAAGCCCGCAGCACGATAGATACCTGAAAAATCAGGATAGCCTCCTAATTCAGTAATCATGAGTAAGGCGGGTGGATGCGGTTTGTCTGTCATAATCTATCGCGGTTTCGCAGAGTCATCAAAGCCATAGTATAATGTCACCTTTGAAATCTGTCCCCTCCCGGGATAATTTCCGCATTAAACACAGGAAAAGAAAATGCCCTATTTTGTTTATAAAATTGAACCCGCCGTTAGCGATCTGGTGAAAAACCTTGAAATGCTGCAGGATTTTGAAGTGTATAAAGACGCCAAGAATTTTGCAAAAGAAGAACGCAGTAAACTCTCTGCGGAAGATAAAACCACCTACAAAATTATTTTTGCCGATAATGCCCTGCAGGCGGAAGAACAACTGATGGAAAAACGCGATGCGCCTATTCTCAGGGAATGGGAGAAATAACCGGATAGCCGAGTCCTAAAATGGATGAAACCCAGTATCGTTCAATTTATCGTTCAGTCAATCAGCGTAAATGCGTGTTTGAAAAAACCATCAGTGCACGACGCTGTAATTGCAGTTGCGCAAAACGTTTTAACCTTGCTGATCGCGAAGGCATTGCCTGTGAGTCTTCCAGCCGTTATGAGCATTGCCTAAAATTACTTGAACAACTGCGCCAGAACGCCGGCTTTGCGCTGCATATCGCGCATATTGACGGGCCTCTTCCCCATGCCAACGAACTCAAGGTGCAGGCCGGGGGACTCGCCGGGCTAAAGGATGTTGTATTGAAGGAAAACCCAATAGCTGCAGATGCCGATGATATTGACCATTTACTAAGAACCGCCGAACAGCAGTTTGGTCAAATTGAGGATTTTCCTTTTACTGAAATTGTTAAAGCGATCACTCGCTTTAAGGGGCGTCAGTACCGTAAACGCTAAACATCATGAGTCGAACCAGTCGAAAGTACAATCGAGGTGAGCACGCACCTGCACCAGCCCACGCAAACCATCTTCACGAATAACGACTATGGGGGGACGTTCAACAAAATGTTTATTGCATCTGCTCATCCAGATCCTCGCCATTTGTTTATTATGTGGATAGCTGGTTCGCAATGCCTCAAAAATTCCGGCAATGTGCTCAATGCGTTCAAAAACTTCCGGCGTCTTTGGAAAGGCCTGGCCATCACGGTATTTTCTTAACGCCCGGGTCGGGGTTTTCTCCGGCAAGTTCAGCACACTCAACTGCTCGGCGGCGCTCAAACCCCACTCATCGAGGATCACCATAATTAATCGCGTCAGACGGCTATAGTCTTCTGCACTCATCTCATTCATTGCCTGTTCATTCATAATCATACTCGTATAAAAATCTGAATCTTTAGAATATACAGCCTCGACTATTTCAATATCCTTTACAATACACCATCAGGGATAAATCTGCGGATATAGCATGTTATATTTACCCCTTTAATTTAAGGTCTATTTTTCAATATTACAAATACAGTAGAATTTCATATGTCATTAAATTATACAAAAGTCGCCTCTCTACAGGAAATCCACCCAGGTAATATGCTCAAAATAAAGCAACCGCAACAGGATATCCTGCTTGCCAATATTGACGGAAAAATTTACGCCATCGCTGACCAATGCAGTCATGAGGACGCATCACTTTACAATGGCGCACTCAAGGGAGACTGCGTTGAATGTCCCCTGCACAGCAGCCGCTTCAGCTTTAAAACCGGTGAACCATTGGAACCGCCGGCGACGGAAGCCATTAGAACTTATAAGGTAAAAATAGAGGGTGATGAAATTTTTATCGCACTATAGTGCGATAAAAATCAGGGCTGTTGACCTTTAATGTTTGTGCTTCGAGGGGAAGGGATACTGCAAAATATTGACCGATTCAGTGATGTCTTCCCGCTCGTCTTCCTGTATGCCAACAAAGCTTAATTCAAAGGATGCAATTGTAATCACATCTCCTAATTGTAAAGCATGCAGATCTATCTGTTTTTCACCATTAAAGGTGCCATTTTTGCTATTCATATCCTGAATAAATATTTCGCTGTCATTCAGAATAATCTGGGCGTGAAGGCGACTGATGCGCGGTTCTTTCAGAACAATATCATTGTCGCTGTGCCGTCCGATATTAAATCGCGATTTGTTAAGTGGATATTCACCTATTTTGCGCCCGTTTTTATGCACTACAATTTTTCGGGTCGCCACCACTTCCAGTTCTTCAGGTTCAGATGCATCTTTTTGTAGTACCGGAATATTTTCTACCGTTCTTCCAAAGGGTTGCCAGTTCAGCTCATCAATCGAAGTCAGCATAATACTTTTACTAATGAGTTTGTCACTATTAACAAAAGCACAGGTTAAAGCATGATCCATAAGCACATTGATCAGGCGTGGTCGGCCACCGGTGTATTCCTGAACCAGGGGAAAAACGCCCGGTTCAATTCTAACCGTGTGTTCCTCGCCTGCCATCGTCAAACGATGCCAGATATAATCTTCGATATCATCCTCATCCAGCGCCTCAAGGTGATAACGCAAACGCGCGCGCTGACGCAATTGTTCCAGCTCGGGCTGATCGATATGTTCATTTAATTCCGGCTGGCCAATCAAAAACAGGCTCAGTAATTTTTCCCCGTCCAGTTCAAATTCAAGCAGCAGGCGAATTTCTTCCATCACTTCCGGGGCCAGATTCTGGGCTTCATCAACAATAAGCAAAACACGTTTGCCGTTCCTGTGCTGTTCGACAAGATAAGTATAAATCTGATCCAGTAACTCGACTTTGCGATCATGGAAGGACTTCATGCCAAATTCACGCAATAGCATCTGTAAAAATTCAATATTCGTCAGCAAGGTCTGATGAATTTTGAATCCCAGTATGTTGTCTTCCAGCGAGGACAGAAAATCCTGAATGATTAATGATTTTCCCGAACCAATTTCACCAGAAAGGATGAATAACTGATCCCGGTTGCGGACAGCATATTCCATATTCGCCAGGGCGCGTGAATGACCTCGGCTTAAATACAGATATTTAGGATCGGTCGTCAAGCGAAAAGGATGTTCATCCAGATTGAAAAAGTCGTAATACATATCCCGAGTATCCATCAAGTCAGTGTGTTCTATTAGTATTTTAGCAAGTTCCCGCCACCAAGCGCCAGAAATGTACTAAACAGCGGGCTTGCCAGACGCAAATTGAATATGTATTCAAATTCAAACCAAAGTTATAACTCATTGATTATTATAGAATAAAAATTCGCAAAGAAGGTGTGTGCGGGATTTTCCCCAGACGGGTAATAAACTATGACTAATTACATAGCGAAAAACAGGCCCAAACAGCTAACGGGCGCAGTTTAATTCACGCTGAATTAGAATTTTACGAATCCCGGTGAATAGTCAAAATTAAACATATCCTGCTCGCTGATGGCGGTATATATCAGTTGCAGAAATGACAGATTTTGATCGACAGCGCGGGCAAAATTATAAACCAGCTCAATGGCCAGTGAATCCAACTCTGCATCAGGCGGCTCAACTTCATCATTGCCTTGCGCATATTTCGCCAACAACTGTTTAACGCGCGGGTGAGCATAAAAAAGAAACCTCAGCATCGCCATTCTGATCGTTAACATCTGCATATAAGTGAAGGTATCCGGCATGGTAAAATACCATTCACGAAACAGGCAATTACAGAGGTAGCGAGTAAAATAGGCGTCAATTTTTTTATTCATTTCCATATTAATATTTTGCCGCACGCTGTCATAGCCGGCCTGTAAATCTTCAATAGGAAGATCAGCGATTTGCGAATATGCCCTCCCCCCAATCTCTGAAAAAATTTCCGCCGCCATCTGACTCAATTTTTCATCCGGAAATCGAGTAATCTTTATTTCAAGAATTGCGCGAATAATCAGCAGCGCAATCGGACTAACCGAATTATCCTGTTCGAGATAGTTCTGAATTTTTCGTAAATTAATATCCCGTCCAGCCTGTTGCAAATCATTCGCCAGTCTTTCCGTAGGGTTCGTAGAACAATCACGATGATAATAAGATGAAATTTTCTGCGCCAGATCGATCAAAGCATAAAGCCGAACGTTTAACGGAAATTTTTCATTTGCCGCCAGTTCCAGCAGTCCCCGACGCAAAGAATGGAAATGTTCCGCATAATAGTCAAAAGGATTTTGTGGCAACTCACGTTGAATAGGGTAATTTCTGGAGCGGGGAAGTTGTGAAGTATTAAATCGGCTTAACTTAATTGGCCGCTTACTTAACAGGCAGAGACGCGCAACTTCAGGACAGGACAGTGCTCCACTTAACTCCATATCATTTCCACAACGTGAAATCACGCGAGGATAAAAAGCGCAAACATCACCAAGCGGCTCGATGCCATATTTATTGTGCAAAGTACATAATTTATCTTTGCTCAACATCGGGCAGCGACCTTCCTCTGTCATTCGTACAAAGGCATAATCGTGATCGCCGCTTACTGGCTGTTCATTAATATAAATATAATTTTCAAACAGTTCTTTCTCGCGCTCATTTTGCGACATTTTTTCACGCAATAATTGATAGTGCGAACTGTCCAGTTTCACCTCCCAACATTGACAACAGGTATCCGGGCATTGATCACCAAGACACTGGAAATCACGAAAATATTCAGGTGTCTTGTAATTTAGCGACATCAGAAGATATACAATTAATGCACTACTGGCTCTGAATGGCGAGACAAACTTGAAATTTTAGCCGTTTTGTTTTTCCCAAAATTCAATAAAAGCATGCCACAATATTTATCATCCTTATAGAACTCCAGCCTGAATAAACTGGCTCCCCGATCAACTGAAAAACGCGAAGCAATATCCTCACGCCGAATTAATACTCCGGATTCATTCTTTAGTCCCGCTTTTCTAAAACCGATTATATTCGCGCGATAGCCGGGAACAGGATCAACCAAAATGCTTTTCCTGACCTCTACCAAACTTCCCAGCCGAATAGTCTTCGGCTGACCATCGACTTTAATTTCCACTGTTTCAAGACTTGAATCATAATCAAAGTACTGTGGCTGCAGGTAAGTGACATGGCGATTTCCGTATCGAACCTTATAACCGTTTCGATCATTGAGCACAGCTAATAACGGACTGTCGGCATCGATATTAACCGGCGCCGATTTTTTTAATGGCACATAGCCCAGTCGATGCCGGGCATTGGCGACATCCAGATAAATTTTTCCATCGTTTATTGACAACTTTACGTTATTATCAATTTTGTCTTTTATCGATGCTTTCTGCAAAACAAAGTCGCGTTCAAACTCAATTCCCAGTTCGCGCATAAATGATTCAACTGATAACAGGTGATAATACACGCGTTCATGCGTAAGATATTCTTTACTGACTTCCAGTCCAAATGCCGGTTTCCGATTGCGTATGGAAAAATATGTCAGTGTTTTTTCCATTTCCACATCGCCTTCACGGGTACGTGTATTTCTCACTCGATACTGCGACTCTTCATTATCGATAACCGCATTGACTGCATTTTTAATTCGCTTCGCCATAGCCATTAATTCACCATAGCGATGCGTTTCAATTTTCTCCTGATCGATAATAATGCTTTGCCCCCACCGTTGCGGTCCATGCAAACGGTCAACATATTTTTCACGATAAAAACCACTCCCATCATGCAGGTTTAATACGATATCGATCCGCTCGTCCTGAATGATGGCTTTTATCTTTTCGACCAGTTCATATTCAGGATCATTCCTGTCCAGACTGGAAAACTTTCGATTCATGTCGCCATGAACCCCTCGTGAACGTTTGATAATGCTTTCAAAGTTGAGATTGGGGACAACCCAGAGATTCCCCTTGGTGATTCGGTATTCAGTCGCCAGCAGAGCCGCCGCATTGAATCCACCGGGTTCATCGCCCTGTATTCCGCCAATAATCAGAATAGTCGGGGCCGTATCGGTCGCCTCTTTTTTATAAAGCCTGAAATCAAAACGTGGGCCGGAACCTGCATTGGCAAAAGCCAGCAGGGGGAAAGCAAGAAGAATACAGGCAATGATTTTCATTTAAATAACTTTTATATGCCAGGGTTCATATCGCACACCAAAATAATTACTGCGGGTGTAACGAATAGACACATAACCAAGTTCGGTTAATTTTTTATACTCATCAGTCTGTGCGAATTTTTCAGTAAAATTCAACACCCCAAAATCTCGCTTGCCGACATCAAAATCACCCAGCGCATGGTAGGAATGCCCAGGCGGCGCCAGCGAACGTGAAGCGCGGGACAAGTTGCCGTTTGACTTTCTCGTTTTATCCAGAAACAGGTACATTTGTTTCACAATACTTCGAATACCGGAGGTCAGCACCAAACTTTCACCAATATCTTTTTTCAAGCGTTGGTAAACCGCCAGCGAAGCATCTTTAAATAAATAATTTCCACTTCCTGGAATTTTAATGATGTCTTTTTTATTTACCTGTTCAGTTAATGAAGAAACAACTTTTTCGCCTCGGAAGCCATATTCATTCGCATCATGGAAAAAGACTTTTTCCATAAACTGAATCTCATCAACCGCAAAGCCTTCTATGGCTGAATAGCGACGGGCATACTTAAGCATTTCATCAAAACTCATTAAACTAAAATTTGCATATCCCGCATGCGCCTGAATTTTTCCCATGCGTGTTAGAACTTTCTGAAAAACCGGCTGTTCCGCTGCAGAAAGAAATATATCCTGCTTTAAATCCTGATCAAAATTTCTGACTCTGTAAAGCTGATCTTTTATTTCCCTGTCTTGCTGAACATCTATATCCTTTTCAGTTTGCTTGTTAACATCGGATTGCACAGCTAGAATTTTTTCTTCTTCGACAAGGCTGCGCCAGGATGCCGTCACCGCAGCAAGCGAAACCAGCCCCAGTGAGGCGAGAAAATATCGGCGTTGGTTCATTTTTACAACCTGCGAAACTTCATTTATCCAAATTTAGAATTTTGCTTACGATAGATGCAATTATTTGACCATATTTTAACGTCCATTATTTCCGCTGGATCGGCAACCTCATTTTAACTCTAACTGTTATAGCACAGCCCGAATCCATGCGCAGAATAAATGGCGCAAACATCGCAATGAAAAAAGCGGCATAATTTCGCCACTAAATTAAGTGTTCCTGATTCCAGTACACTATCATTACCGCAGCCCTTTGCAGGTACGATTTCAATCGTACCTGTACGGCTCACCTGTGCACCCTGCCGGGCATTTCACCCGAAGAATAGAAGCCGCACCTACAGTTTCATCTCTGTTCCATAGGTGGACTGGTATTTGGAACAGCTATTTAGACGATTTATTTTCTCACTAACAATACGGCCGGCGACTTATATGGAAAGCTTGCTGCATGTATCTTGCACCAGCAAACTTAACTGGTGACAGATGCATATTGAAATACGCCTTATTCGCTTTCTGTATCGCCAACCCACGACTGCAGAGCGGCAATAATTTTTTCCGCCTGAGCGCGACTGGAGATATTGAATTTGGATTTCTGCTGATATTCGCCATTGCGTTTCTGATAGCGGCGAATGCTGTATTTTTCAGGGCCGTATTCTTCTTTTTTTCTATCCCAGTCCTGATACCGGTACATAATCGTGGACCAGGCGCCCTTGGTGAGCACGATCTTATCTAACTGTTTTGAAACAAGCTGTCCGTCTTCCATATAGTCAACGGTTAATTCATCTACGGTTGTCGCCATCTACTGGGATCCTCACAAGGTCATATTTTCAGAATAACGGGAGAAACGCCATTGTACGTTATCAGGGCATAGAACTGAACCGCATCCCTCCCGGAAAACTCGCGGCGTATTTTTTAATCCATTCGAATGCCGCTTCCTGACTGGAGAGCTGGCGGCCTTCGGTTTTCAATACCTGATGGCGGTATTTCTCAATCTGGAATATCTGCTCCAGCATGCGCACACGATTGGCCTCATCTTCAGCGCCAAAGGTAATTCCCACCTCAAAATGATCGGCCTTTCGCCTGCACCAGACTACCTGCCCCCGAACTTCAAAAACAGCGTCAGCAACTTTCAGCCGAATCTGCACCCGGAAATCTTTTTCCAGACGCGTCTGACTGTCAAAACAAAGTCCGCCGTAACTGATATCCAGCAACTGTTCCTTGGAGCTGTCAGTCTTCTGTTCAGCGATGACTTCGATCGGCACGTCGGCCGGATGACGTATATATTTTCTAACCATGATTGCTCGCGTTCTAATCTTGACGCATTTCAGCCTGAGATGCGTTCATCAAACATGCTGCATAAATCACGCCATTCCCGCATAATCAAGCATCACATAATTATTCAGGTTTAAACAGAGCGTTTGATCCCGTGTCATCCACTTTTATGCCGCCCGGCTTCAAATTAAGCGCAGGACAAAAACGCGCATTATCGCTGATGCTTTTTTTCAGCGCCGGCCTCTACCTCAGCTTTGCGCTGCTGGCCGGAAAAGAAAGCCTGTTCACCGCAACTAAACTATTAGGCTTCTCCGGCTGGCTGTTTATTCTCGCCTGCTCACTGAGCAGCTATTTACTGCGTTTTCTTCGCTGGCAATACTATATTCGCAGTCTGAACAGCCACCTCAGTCAACGCCTGCCGGCGCCGCTGCATTTCAGTTATTACCTTGCCGGCTTTGCCCTGACCACCACCCCGGCAAAGGCCGGCGAAACCATTCGTTCTTTTTATCTTAAAAGTCATGGCGTGCGTTTTAATCACAGCCTCGCCAGTTTTTTCTGTGAGCGTTTTCAGGATCTGATCATCGTAACCCTGCTGGCCTCGCTGGCCTTATTGAATTTTTCCGGTTATCAGCACTTTGTTGTTATCACCGCACTGGTATTGCTGGGACTGCTGGCGGTGCTGCGCAGCCGGAAAATGCCTCGCCGGCTGCATGCGCTGGCCGGCCTCAGCCATCGACCCCGCCTGCAGCGGATACTCAAACATCTGGCCAACCTGCTTGAATCGGCGCGCACCCTGCTGCAATTACGCCGCCTGTCACTGGGCATGCTGCTGGGACTGCTGGCCTGGAGTCTGCAGGGCGTCGCCTTTTATTTTATTCTTTCGCGTCTGGGTGCGCCCCTGCCACTGAGCATCGCATTGTCGATTTACGCCATCAGCCTGCTGGCCGGCGCGCTGTCATTTATTCCCGGCGGCATTGGCGCCACCGAAGCGGTGATGTACCTGCTGCTCAGTCAGGCCGGGCTGGATAATGCATCCGCGTTGGTGATTCCCATTATCAGCCGGGTCTCAACGCTCTGGTTCGCCGTCCTGCTGGGATTATTGGCCTCGCTGTATCTCAGTCTTCGCCGGCAGAATCACTCAGACAAGCGCAAACCACAAAGGCAGACTGACTAAAGACAGCAGGGTGGTCACTGTCACCGCCAGCGCATAAAGCGTGGTATCCAGCCGAAAACGATCACACAACACCAGTCCCAGCACCATGCTCGGCATCGCCGCTTCCAGCACCACTGCGGATAGCAACTCACCCTCCAGTCCCAGCGGTTTGGCCAGTTGCCAGATCAGCAGCGGCGTCAACAGCAACTGGATGGTACTCACCAGCATCAACGGCGGGATCTGGCGCATGGAAATACTGCGCCATTGCAGACTCAGACCCAGCGCCACCAGCATCAGGGGAATAACCGTATCCCCGAGCAAATTGAGAACAATCTCCAGACTGCCGTTTAAGGGAACCCCGAGCAGGTTTAAACTGCTTCCGATTATCGCCGCCCACAGCGGGGGAATTTTCAGCAGGCGGCGCATAAATCCCGCGTCATCCTCGCCTTCGCCAAAATGCTGGGCAACCAGCACGCCGATGGTGAACAGCAAGGGGGTCGCGGCAAACAGATCATATTGAATCGCCACGCTGCGCGCCCAGTCGCCAAAGGTCGTCTGTAACACCGGCAGGCCCAGATAGGTGGCGTTAGGAAAGGCCGAGGCCAGCATGATCGCCCCGGTCACGCTGGCGGGCATTCGACAGGCTCGGCAGGCCAGTCCGCTGACGATCAGCGCGAAAATAGTGCCTGAGCTGGACAATAGACTGATTCTTAACGAATCCAGACCAATCGGCGTGCGCCACAACACCACCAGCACCAGCGCCGGCAGAAACAGGTAATACACCGATTCGGTCAGGCTGTGGCGCACCTGTTCCGGACTCAGCTTGCCCGGGCGCAGGAAGCGCCAGCCCACGCCGCAGGCAATCAGCGCGATCATTTGTATCAGGGTTTCAAACATGGCGTGATTCTACCTGAGAAACCGCGACATCTTCATGAAATTGTTCTGTGCTATAGTCTGCTTCCATTCAAGACTATGATTTTGTGAGGAATTATGCGCCTACTTCATACCATGCTGCGGGTTGCCGATCTGCCCCGCTCCATTGATTTTTACACCAAAATTATGGGTATGACCCTGCTGCGTCAAAAGGATTACCCCGACGGCTCCTTTACCCTGGCCTTTCTCGGCTATGGTCCCGAGTCGGAACAAACAGTGATTGAGTTAACATATAACTGGGGGATCAATAATTATAATATGGGTACTGCCTTTGGTCATATCGCCATCGAGGTGGAGAATGTATATGATGCCTGTGATGCGATTAAGGCACAGGGAGGAAAAATTATTCGTGATGCCGGACCGATGAACGCTGGCAGCACCATTATTGCCTTCGTCGAAGATCCAGACGGCTACCAGATTGAACTCATCGGCAAAAAGTAGCGAAGACACCCAACACTGTACGCAGTGATCGCGCCGGCGATAACCGGCATCCATTTCAGGCTGACATGCTGCATGATGAAGATAAACGATGACTGTCAGTTGTTAAAAAAACTGGGCATCCACTCCTGTGATGATGTCAACCGGGAATTGTACGCCCTGTTAAAAAACATCCGGGATATTTACTGCCGCACGAACACCGAACAACATATTATTCTGATTTCCGACGCCGTCGAGCAGCATCTTGGCTATAACAGTGACGAGCTCACCGGCCTCAGCCTCGAAAACCTGTTTGCCGAGCCGCAGGACTACCGCAACTTTATCGAACAGCTCAATGAAAAGGGTCATCTGGAGCAGCATCAGGTAAAACTGAAACACCAAAACGGCGACAACATCTGGTTCGCCATTCATGCCGGTTACCGCTATGACCGCGAGGGTAAAAAGCTTGGCATTGAAACCAGTTGTCAGAATATTGATCTGCAAAAAGAACAGCAGTCCATGCTCGATCACCTTAACCGCATCACCGAGCAGACCGCTGACATCGTGGTGATTACCGATGTGCATGGCATCATCGAATACGTCAATCCCGCGTTTGAAAAAATCACCGGCTTCAGTCCGGCTGAAGTGCTGGGTAAAAATCCCAACCTGTTTTCCTCTGATCAGCAAAGCGAGGAATTCTACGCCCACATGTGGAGCACCCTGCTGGCCGGTAAAGTCTACCGCAACAACCTGATCAACAAACGCAAGGATGGCTCGCTCTATCATGCGGAAATCACCATCACCCCGCTGATCGATGATAACGCCGATATTACCCATTTTATCGCCACCGCCCGGGATATCTCCGATCACATCAGAGACAAAGTACGGCTGAAACATATAATTCATCACGACACGCTGACGGATCTTCCCAACCGCAGTCTGTTCCTGGATCGCCTGCAACAGGCTATCTCCAAAGCCCACCACCATCATCGACTGGTGGCGGTGCTGTTTCTCGATCTGGATCGTTTTAAAAATATCAACGACAGCCTCGGCCACACCGCCGGCGATCAGCTTCTGCAACAACTCGGGGAACGGTTCCGCGCCACCATCCGCGAAGGCGACACCATCGCCCGCTTTGGCGGCGACGAGTTTGTGATTCTACTGGATGATTTTGATTCGGACAGCAGCCTCTCGCTCATCGCGCAGAAAATACTGAACTCACTGGCGACCCCGTTTGAAATCAGCGGTCACGAAATATTTATCACCGCCAGCATCGGCATCAGCATTTGCCCCCACGACGGCGAAGATCCCGAGACCCTGCTGCGCAATGCGGACATCGCCATGTATCGCGCCAAGGAACTGGGTAAAAATAATTTCCAGTATTATTCCGAATCCATGACTGCGCGCGTATTCGAGCGCATGACCCTGGAAAATAATTTACGTCACGCGCTCGAACGCAATGAATTTATTCTGCATTACCAGCCTCAGGTGGATGCGCGCAGCGGCAAGATATTCGGCGTCGAAGCGCTGCTGCGCTGGCGCCACCCCGAGCTGGGACTGGTCATGCCCAACAACTTTATCTCCCTGCTGGAAGAGACCGGGCTGATTGAACCCGTCGGCATCTGGGTGCTGGAAACCGCCTGCAGGCAATCGCAGCAGTGGCATGAATCCGGCATGGGCTTTGTGCACATGTCGGTGAATCTCTCCAGCCGTCAGTTCAATAACAGTGAGTTCATCAGCTCATTGCAGAACATTATCGAAGAAACCGGAGTGAACCCGGAATATCTGGAACTGGAACTCACCGAAAGCATGCTCATGCGCAACACCAGCAGCACCATCGCCGCGCTGAAAAGTCTGAATGATCTGGGCGTGCGCTTTGCCATTGATGACTTTGGCACCGGCTATTCGTCGCTCAACTACCTGCGCCGTTTTCCCATTGAAACGATTAAGATCGATCGTTCATTCATTCGTGATATTACCCATGATAACGATGACCGCGCCATTTGCTCCGCGATTATCGGCATGACCCGGAGCCTGTCGTTGAATGTTATCGCCGAAGGCGTGGAAACCGATGGCCAGCTTGATTTTCTGAAAACCAAAGACTGTCATTATATACAGGGCAATGTTTTCAGCCCGGCGATTCCGGCAGAAGCGATGACCAAAATGCTGGCGGATCAGTTGCGAAACTGAGGCCACAAACACACTTTAATCATACTCATTATATTTTTTCGAACTGCCGCGAACTTTTTCCGCGGGATATTTTTCATTATTAATTTTTATTTTTTCTTCAACCGCGGCAAGAATGTCAACTTCAAGCTCGCTGCACAGGCGCATGAGATAAATAAAAATATCCGCCATCTCCAACGACACCGCATGTTTTTTTTCCGCATCCAGCGCCTTGCTCTGCGCTTCACTCAACCACTGAAAATGTTCCAGCAGTTCCGAGGCCTCCACCGACAGGGCCATAACCAGATTCTTGGGCGCATGAAACTGTTCCCAGTCCCGCAGGCGGGCAAATTCGAGTAACTCTTTTTGCAGCGTTGACAGATCACATTTGGCCATGAGCAGGGCGCCCCGGGAAAAAAATCAAGCTGGAATATAAACAGAAAAGGAAAGGCGAGACAAACACCGCCCCGGAAAACCGGGGCCGGCTTGAAAACAGAAATTATTGCTGCAGCAGAGAACGGGCGGCCTGTTGCAGATTGCGGCTCAGTTCCAGTGAATACCAGGCATTCATATCCACCACGCTTCGGTTGCCGTCCAGATATTCAATTAATACCGACTCTGGCTGCTGGTGACGCCAGGCCATGAGTTTGACTTTCATCAGTTTGCCGGTTCGATTGACGTACCAGGCGCCAACCACGGGTTGTTGCTTTGTAAACATAGTAGTTTCCCCTGCGCACCTTGTTTGTTATTGCATGACTACATTGGTGTCTTTGAACGTGCTCCAGTCTAACAAATTCCGAAACTATTTGTACGTACCTAATTATGCATAGATTTTAACCACCCCAAAAAACCAATGGTGGTACAAAAAAACTTAATGTCTTTAATTACAATAACTTAAATCCCCACAAAAACAGCTCGTCAATATTATGACGACTGATCTCCATCAATTTTATGGCTCAAACCTGACTACTCATCCGTTACGCAACCAGTGGAGGCATCCTTAACATTCTTGATGTATTTGAACAGCGTGCCCCGCGTCGCTTTATAGGCGGGCATCACCCAGTCCTTACGCCGTTGCTGCATCTCCGCCTCACTGACATCCACATTCAGAGACTGGGTTTCAGCATCGATAGAAATCACATCGCCATTGCGGATCAGACCAATCGGCCCGCCTTCCTGCGCCTCCGGCACCACATGGCCGATGATGAAACCGTGCGAGCCACCGGAAAAACGACCATCGGTGATCAACGCCACATCCTTGCCCAGACCCGCGCCCATGATGGCGGAGGTCGGGGTCAGCATTTCGGGCATGCCGGGGCCACCCTTCGGGCCTTCATAACGAATCACCACCACTTCCCCCTTCTGAACTTCATTGTTCTCCAGCCCGGCCAGCATATCTTCTTCACAGTCGTAGACCCGCGCCGGGCCTGAGAACTGCAGGCCTTCCTTGCCGGTGATTTTGGCGACGGAACCGCCGGGCGCCAGATTGCCTTTGAGGATCTGAATGTGGCCGGTTTTTTTGATCGGTTTATCCAGCGGCATGAACACGTCCTGACCTTCTTTCAGCCCCGGCAGGGCCGCCAGATTTTCGGCCACCGTCTTGCCCGTGACGGTCATGCAGTCGCCGTTGATCAGACCTTCGGCCAGCAGGTATTTCATGACTGCCGGCGTGCCGCCGACATTGTGCAGATCTTCCATCACATATTTGCCACTGGGTTTGAGATCGGCAAGGAAGGGAATGCGATCGCTGACCGCCTGAAAATCATCCAGCGTCAGCGGGACATCCACCGCGCGCGCCATCGCGATAAGATGCAGCACGGCATTGGTGGAGCCGCCCAGCGCAATCACTATCACCATGGCGTTCTCGAAGGCCTCGCGGGTCATGATGTCACGGGGCTTGATATCGTGTTCGAGCAGATAGCGAATCGCTTTGCCGGCGGCCAGACATTCCTCGCGCTTGCCGGGATCCACCGCCGGAATCGATGAGCTATAGGGCAGGCTCATGCCCAGCGCTTCAATCGCCGAAGCCATGGTATTCGCGGTGTACATGCCGCCGCAGGCGCCCGGGCCGGGACAGGATTTCTCGACGATTTCCTCGCGCTCCTCATCGCTGATCTTGTGCGCGAGAAACTCCCCGTAACTCTGAAAAGCGGACACCACATCCAGGGTTTTGTCTTTCAGATGACCGGGTTTGATAGTGCCGCCGTAGATCATCAGAGCCGGGCGGTTGACCCGGCCCATGGCGATCATCACGCCGGGCATATTTTTATCGCAACCGGGAATGGAAATATTCGCGTCATACCACTGCGCGCACATGACGGTTTCAATCGAGTCGGCAATGATGTCGCGTGATTGCAGTGAGTAGCTCATGCCGTCGGTGCCCATGGAAATCCCGTCGGACACGCCAATGGTGTTAAAGCGCATGCTCACCAGTCCGGCGCTTTCCACGCCTTCCTTGACCATCGCGGCCAAATCGTTGAGATGCATATTGCAGGTATTGCCTTCCCACCAGACGCTGGAAATTCCCACCTCAGCCTTGTCCATATCTTCACGGCGCAGGCCGGCGCCATAGAGCATGGCCTGAGAGGCGCCCTGTGATTTGGGCTGAGTGATCCGGGAACTGACTTTGTTGAGCTTGTCTGACATGAAGGCTTCTCCGCTAAAACGTAAAAATCGGTGCGTTTCTAAATCCGTCGCGCATTATAAATCAATCCACCCGGCGGTGTAGTGAAAAACCGTCCGCAAATCGGGCTAATTATTAAAGAATCAGGGTCAATATTCCCGCATCGCTGCCGATAAGGCCTGTACACAGGAATCGCAAAGCGGAAAAAGCTATTTCGCTTTATTGCCATAATGTCGGCAGATGTTTTCATTTTGCGACTTAATCTTGCTGTCAGGGCAGAGTGGATCTGCTATAACAATTACTTAGGTAATTTTTCCTGAAACAGGTTTAACTTTTAATTACGCAGACAAAGCATGATGACATTGATAATGACCTTTACGCCGCGCTTTGTCCGCCCCCTTGCCTCGCTATTCATTCTCGCGGGGCTGAGCCTGACCCTGTCGCTAGCCGCCAATGCGCAGGCCGCCAACGATACGCACCTCAAACAACAACGCGCCCTGTTTGAACAGGCGGAACGCGCCATCAAACGCGGCCGTCTGAGCAGCTACCACAAACTCAAAGCCCGGCTTGCCGACTATCCTCTGCTGCCCTACCTCGAATATGCGGAACTAAAACGCAACCTCCGTCAGCAACACGCTGATGAGATCCACGCCTTTATCAACAAATATGGCGACACGCCGCTGGCGACACGCTTATTGCAAAACTGGCTGCGCACCCGTGCGCGTCAGGGCGACTGGCAGGGACTGGCGGATAACTATTTTCTCAATAACAGCCGCAGCCTGAACTGTCAGTATGCTCAGGCCTTGTATAAAACCGGCGACACCGAACGCGCCCATGTCGTGACTCAGAATCTGTGGTTAAGCGGCCGCTCCCTGCCACGCAGTTGTGACAATCCCATTGCAGAATGGCGCAAGGCCGGCCAGCTCAGCCATGAGCTTCTCTGGCAACGCATCCATCTGGCGATGCAAAAAGGCAATGTGCGCCTGACCCGTTATCTGGGCAAAATGCTGCCTGCCGAAGAACGCTTCTGGATCGCCATCTGGGAAAAAGTACGCCGCAATCCCGACTACCTGCTGGAAGTGAGCCAGCATTTTCAGGAAAAAAATCCGGATGTGCTGCGCTGGATTGCCGTCTATGGCCTGCGGCGTCTGGCCTCGCGCGATCCGCTGCTGGCGGCGGAATACTGGCAGACCATGCAACAGCAACTGCCGTTCACCAGTAGCGAGCAGGGTCGCATCGAGCGCCGTCTGGTGCTGAATCTGGTGCGTGACGACAGCGATGCCGCCCGCGACTGGCTGAGTAAAATGAAGCTTTCCCATTTCAGCGAAGACGTCGTGTCGGCCTATGTCCTGACCTCCATCCGCGATGAAGACTGGCAGTCGGCGCTGGACTGGCTCAACCGCATGGAGCCGGAACAGCAGCATTCCGAGCGCTGGCGCTACTGGCGAGGCCGGGTGCTGGAATCGATGGGCCGGCTGGAGGAATCCCGTGACGTCTATTTGCTCAATGCCGACGCGCGGGGTTATTACAGTTTTCTGGCCGCGGATCGCATCGGCAGCAGCTACCGTTTTTCTCACCGGCCGTTAATTTTTTCCGCCACCGAACTGGATGATATTCGCAAGCTGCCCGCTATTTTACGCGCGCGGGAACTCGATGCGCTGAAGCGCATCCCCGATATGCGCCGCGAATGGAACTACGCCATCAAACGCATGAACAAGGCCCAGTTACTCAAGGCCGCCAAACTGGCGGATCAATGGGGCTGGCATGATCGGGTGATCACCACCCTCGCGCAGGCGCGTTACTGGGATGATCTGGAACTGCGTTTCCCGCTGGCCTACCAGCAGCAGATCCTCACGCAGGCGGAAAAACAGGGCATCAATCCCGCCTGGGCCTTCGCCGTCATTCGCCAGGAAAGCGCCTTTACCAGCGACGCCCGCTCTCATGCCGGGGCCATGGGCCTGATGCAACTCCTGCCACGCACGGCCCGGCGCATGGCGCGCTCCATGCGCGTGCCCATGCGCAACCGCCACGCCCTGCTCAATACCAGCACCAATATCAAACTCGGCGTCGGCTATCTGAAAAAAGTGAATGACCGCTACGATGGCCATCCGGTGCTGGCCACCGCCGCCTACAATGCCGGAGGCCGCCATGTGAAGCGCTGGATGCCGGAGGAACAGGCGGTTCCGGCCGATCTCTGGATCGAGCTGGTGCCCTTTGAAGAAACCCGCAAGTACATGAAGCGGGTGCTTACTTATACTGTGATTTATGAACAACGTCTGGGCCAGTCCCCGGTTCCCCTGCTGGAGCGCATGCGCCCTATTCCAGCCACCCAGCCGCAGCGACTTTCCGTTCATCCCACCCTCAGCGCCTGCGAAGAAAACTGCTCCTGAAACCGCCATCGTTGCCTGCGCATCGGCAACTGTGAATCCCCTCACATTTCCAGTCGCGAGCTAAACTCGGCCGCCCGGCAACCGATACAAAATGCAGACGTATCAGTACAGGAATCCAGTTATGTTGATGTTCACCCTGCTTGCTTTCGCCACATTGGGCATTTTTTATATCGGCTATTATTTCGGCAACCAGACCGGGCGCACCGCCTATGTCCGCGACTACCTCTCAGAAGCCCGGAAACAGCGCAGCAGCGAATAGCCCGCCTGTCCGGGTCAATTTTCAGAGACAACTTTAAGTAAAAATCATACACTTACGTCTTTCTCTTGATATATAACATTAACTGTTATATACATAATGTATGGCATTGTGGAGGAAAGACGATGAATGAGCAGAAGCAAACCCTGCCGGTTTATGAAGTGGAAGAACTCAGTCTGGAGCAGGCCATTCTGGAGCTGGCCAGCGAAAAGGAAATATACGAAACCCGGTATCAGGAAGCCACCTCCCTGTTTTTACAGCTCTGCGCCTGAGAACTGCGCCGGTTCAGACCGGTACGTCGCGCCGGGTATTTGACCGGCTATTTGATTTGATCAGGTGCGCTCCCGCGTCAGCAGTTCGATGATCTGATCTTCATCCTGAATCCGGTTGGCGAGGATTTCCCCCAGCTTTGACAACTCCTCATCCAGCGAACTCAGATTATTGCAGCTTTCACTGCAGTCATACTTTTCATTGAAATCGAGAATATGCTGGGTGGCCGCCGCAATCCGGGGGTAGACGCCACGAGCCAGCTCGTTCACCGAGGCGCGTCGTTCCCGGCCTTCTTCAATATAGCTGTAGAGCTGGAAATGGGCGCTGGCGGTGTAATCGACGAGTGATTCACAAAATTCCTGTAATAACTCCTGCACATCATGTTCCGGCTTGAAAGGCCGCATGGCCGCCAGTTCATTCAATAGTGACAGGGTTTCCGTTCTGGATTCCAGTAACGCGCGTAACTTGTTGTGTGACTCTTCTCGACGTTCGATGACAGCATTTGCCTGCATTATTATTTCCTCTCCTACGGGGTATACCCAAATATGCACTTAGTTAGCGGTTGATTTCAAGACTTTTTTTAATATTCACCCGCGTTTCAAACGTGTATCCAGCGCGGCAGATAGCCGGCCGCCCGTCCCAGCGCCGCATCCAGTCGCCGGTAATCCGGTTCCGCTTTTTCGACCTGCCGCCAGAATGCGGCGGAATGATTCATGTGCCGGGTATGGCTGAGTTCATGTACGAACAGATACCGCACCAGTTCCGCCGGTAAAAACAGTAAATTACGATTTAAATTGATCACCCGCTTTGCGGAACAACTGCCCCAGCGGGTTTTCTGCGCCCGGATACAGGCGCTGGAATAAGGCAGATCCAGTTCTTCCGCCGTTTGCGCCAGCCACGGTAACAAATGCTTGCGCGCCTGTTCGTTCAGCCATTTCTGTAGTCGCCTACTGTTCAGCCTGTCGGCATCGGCTTCGCGGGCCTGCGGATAGTGCAGGTGCAGGGAATCCGCCTGTTCTTTTAAGCGCATCTGCCGACTCGACCAGGGGGTATAACTCACCCGCCAACGACTGTCCAATGCCCGCAGTTGAATCAACGATGGTCGCAGCGCGTGTTCATGCGGCGCCTGCGCCCAGCGCGCGCGAAGTTTTTCCAGATGCGTCTCCAGCCAGCGCCGGCGCTGTTGCAAAATGGCCGGCACCTCATGCGGATCAAAGCCTTGAGGAATCACCACCTCAATCTCCCCCAGCGGGTTAATCCTGATCAGCACCCGTTTACAGCGGGGACTGATGCGCAGCCGGTAGTCGGACAGGCTTGATAATTCAGACATATAAAATTTGATCTCCGTTGGATCTCATTCCCCGCCGCTTGCTGCGAAATACGATTGTAGGTGCGGCTTCAGCCGTACCGCTACGATTAAAATCGAACCTGCATATTCAAGAGAAGATACCATCCTTTTCAATCTGCATGGCGTATAATTGGCGATTGTATTTTGCCAACTCAGATTAAGCCACCATCATGCAAACCCGTCCCGAACTCCTGCTCCCTGCCGGCACTTTAAAAAACATGCGCTACGCCTTTGCCTTCGGCGCCGACGCCATTTATGCCGGCCAGCCCCGCTACAGCCTGCGCGTGCGTAATAATGATTTCACGCTGGACAATCTGCAAACCGGCATCGATGAGGCCCACGAGCAGGGCAAGAAATTTTTTCTCACCAGCAATCTCATGCCCCACAACGCCAAACTCAAAACCTACCTTGCCGACATGGAGCCGGTAATCGGCATGCGCCCGGACGCGCTGATTATGGCCGATCCCGGTCTGATCATGATGGTGCGCGAACGCTGGCCCGGGATGCCGGTTCATCTCTCGGTGCAGGCCAATACGGTCAACTGGGCGGCGGTCAAATTCTGGCGGCAACTGGGAGTCGAACGCATCATTCTCTCGCGCGAACTGTCACTGGATGAGATCGAGGAAATCCGCCAGCAGTGTCCGGATATTGAGCTGGAAGTGTTTGTGCACGGCGCGCTGTGCATTGCCTATTCAGGACGCTGCCTGCTCTCCGGTTATTTCAATCATCGCGATCCCAATCAGGGCGCCTGCACCAATTCCTGCCGCTGGCAGTACACGCTGCAGTCTTCTGAAGACAGTGATTGCGGCGATGCGCAAAAAATTGACTTCGACGCCTTTGCCGCGATGCAGCAGAATCCGCCGCTGGAAGGCGAAAAAGTTGAACGTCATCCGCGCGCAGATCAGGTGTACCTCATCGAAGAACAGGGTCGCCCCGGCGAACTGATGCCGATTCTCGAAGACGAACACGGCACTTATATTATGAACTCCCGCGATCTGCGCGCGATTCGCCACATCGAGCGCCTGACCAAAATGGGCATCGATTCATTTAAAATCGAAGGCCGCACCAAGTCGCATTATTATGTCGCCCGCACTGCGCAAATTTATCGTCAGGCCATTGATGATGCGGTTAAGGGAAAAACCTTCGATCCTGCGCTATTGGGCAAACTCGACGGTCTCGCCAACCGGGGCTATACCGAGGGCTTTTATCAGCGTCATGCCGATCAGGATTATCAGAACTATCTCAGCGGCCACTCGATCAGCGACGCGCAAAAATTCGTCGGTGAAATACAGGGCTACGATCAACAAAACGGTCTGGCGGACGTGCTGGTCAAAAACAAATTCGGCTGCGGAGATCGACTGGAGATTATCAACCCGGCCGGCAATCACGAACTGCAACTTGAACACATGGAAGATCGCAACGGCAAACCCATGCAGGAAGCGCCCGGCGGCGGTTATCAGGTGCGCATTCCGCTGCCTCCGGCCCGCTACGACAATGCCCTGATTGCAAAATATCTGTAACCTGCCCGCGCTATCATCCCACCTACAGGTATCACGAAAAAATGTCACCCGATTTCAGCGCGATTAACAATCTTTATCTTTGTCTCGATCAGGGCGGACAGGCCAGTCGCGCCATGGTCTTTGATCAAAATGGTCAACTGGTCGCGCGCGCACGCGAAACACTGGAAGCCAACCGGCCCGGCGCGGATCGGGTTGAATACCCGGCCGAGAGCCTGCTCAAATCAATCCATAACTGTATTGAAAAAGTGCTGACGGATCTGGGCGAACGCCGTCACGATATTGCCGCCGCTGGTCTGGCCACCCAGCGTTCAAACATCGCCTGCTGGGATCGGCAAAGCGGAGAGGCGCTGTCTCCCGTTCTCAGTTGGCAGGATCGCCGCGCCCACCAGTGGCTGGCGCAACTTAAACCCAAAACCGGGTTTATTCACCAGCGCACCGGCCTGTTTCTGAACTCCCACTGCGGCGCCAGCAAGCTACGCTGGTGTCTGGATCATATTCCGCAGGTCAGACAGGCGGCGGACGAGGCGCGGCTGGCCTTCGGCCCCATGGCCAGCTTTATTCTTTATCGCCTGCTGGACGAACGCCCCCTGCTCAGTGATCCCGTCAACGCTTCGCGCACCCAGCTTTTGAATATCCGCAACTGCGACTGGGATCCCGAACTGCTCGAACTGTTCGGCCTGCCGTTGCCGGCCTTGCCCGAGGTGGTTCCCAACCAGCATCACTTTGGCATGCTGACAATACAGGACATCCGCGTGCCTCTGACTCTGGTCAACGGCGATCAGTCCACCGCCATCTACGCCTATGGTCAGGTTCAGCCCGACACCGCCTACGTCAATATCGGCACCGGCGCATTTGTCTCCCGGCCTTCCGGAATGGCGCGCCTCTTCAGCCCGGATCTGCTCACCAGTCTGGTGCTGGAAAAAGAGAACCGTGACTGTGAATATGTCCTAGAAGGCACCGTCAATGGCGCCGCCTCAGCGCTGAAATGGTTGGCCTATGAAGACGCTATCGATAATATTTTCGAAAACCTGTCTGACTGGCTGGCGCAAACCGAATCACCCCCGGTTTTTCTTAATGGCATCGGTGGGCTGGGCTCCCCCTGGTGGGTGGCGGATTTCAAATCCCGTTTTCTAACTTCGGGCAGTCAAGCGGAAAGGGCGGTGGCCGTCGCCGAGAGCATTATCTTTCTGCTCACTATCAATCTTGAAAAAATGCACCACTTCGCCTCGCCGCCTGAGCAGATCCAGATCACCGGTGGACTGGCGCAGCTTGACGGTCTCTGCCAACGGCTGGCGAATCTTTCCGGATTGCCGGTCTATCGGCCACAGGAATGTGAAGCAACCGCCCGCGGCATCGCCTACCTGCTGGCCGGTTCACCGGCCCACTGGCCCGAACCCAATATCGGTATCTGGTTTACACCGCAACCTGATCCGGCTCTGCAACAGCGTTATGCGGAATGGAAAACCGCGATGGCGGCGGAAACGAGCTAAATTAAATAACCTCAGCTGCGCTTGTAGGTACGACTTCAGTCGTACCTACAATTCCATCGCTGCTCCATTAGGTGTACTGATATTTGGAACAGCTATTTAGCCCTGCCTATTTGGCAACGAACAGGGTGTCTGACTTTTTTAAGGAAGCTCTGATTAATTCCGCCGTTCGTGGTGAGCATGTCGAACCATGAACGCTAAGCATTGTAAAATCATGATCTTATCATGGTTCACCCTTCGACAGGCTCAGGGCGAACGGAATTAATCAGAGGTTCCTTAATCTTAACCTTGCCGTATCCGCCTTCACTTCCCGCTCAGGCAATTGCGTTCGCAGGCCTGCAATCACCTGTTCGGCAGTGGCGCGGTAACCGGTCAGCTTACCGCCATATAAACTCAGCAAGGCGGGTGAACTGCGGTGCAAAATCGTATCCCTTGGCCGGTTGAAAAAACGGGCCGGCGTTTTCGGCAACACCCGCACCCCGGCGAAGCGATCAATAATATTGGCCGGACGCGCCGGGAAATAATGCGCATAGACACTCAGTAAATATTGCACCTCATCCTCGCTCGGCTCCACCTCATCCGGCTCACCGCTAAAACGCGTTTCCGTTGTCCCTATCAGAGTTTTGCCCCGCCAGGGCATGACAAACACCGCGCGTTTATCCGCCGGCGCTTCGAGGTAATAAATGACGGAGGGGGCAGGCGCATCCAGAACCAGATGCGCGCCCTGCACCCATTCGATATCCAGCCGGGGCGATGACGGCGCAAGCTTTTCCAGCACCTGATTCACCCAGGGGCCGGACGCGTTCACCAGCGCATAAGCGCTAACCTGCCGTTCACCTTCATCAGTCCGAAAGCGCAACTGATAATGATCTTTTTCATAATGCGCCGCGATCGCCGTCCCCGGACAGATCAACGCCGCGCCCAGATCCATCGCCGAGCGCATCACCGCGCGCGTGAGCATGGCGTCATCGGTTTGCGCATCCCAGTATTCATACATGCCAAGCAGGGCCTTTGTTTCCAGACCATCGCGGTTTTGCTCAGCGGACAGCGAAACACGTTTGAAACGGTTCAGCGGTTTTAAGCCTCCGAGCAGCGCATACAGACTCAGGCCCAGACGAATATGTAATGAGGAGCGCAGACTGTGTTTATAAACCGGGATATGAAAGGCGACGGGTCTGACCAGATCCGGGGCGATACGCAACAGGATATCCCGCTCGCGCAAAGCTTTTCTTACTAACGCGAATTGCCCGCTTTCAAGATAACGCAGGCCGCCGTGAATCAGTTTGCTGGAACGGGATGAGGTGGCGGAAGCAATCGCCCGCTTTTCCAGCAACAGCGCCTTATAGCCTGCGGCGGCGGCCGCCTGCGCCACCCCCGCGCCCTGAATGCCGCCGCCAATGATGATGATGTCGTAATCGACGCCGCTCACGATTCTATTGCGCCTTTCAAGGCCTGATGATCCTGCAGGGCGCGCATCATCTCCACAATTGCAAAGGTTTCCACCAGATCCACGCCCCGGGCCAGCACCGCTCCCGCCTGTTTTGCATCGGTGCATTCATACACCGCCAGCCGCGAACCCGGAATAGCCAGCGCGCCCTGAGCAGGCAGGGTTTGAATATCACAGAACAGATATTCGGGTCGCAAAGCCTGCGCGGGCGACTGCTGCAGCTCCCGCCAGTCATCGGCCACCACTGCGATAGGCTGCTCGCCGAGTTCACGGACTTTTTCCAGCGCGGCCAGGGAATAGGAAATAATGACGCACTGCGAGAGCGCCGGTTGCAATATTTTCATCACCTGTGTGACCATCCGGCTTTCTCCGAATGCAGACAGGCTGATGCGTTTGAGTTCAATAAAGGCGGTGACCTGTGGAGACTGCGCCAATAAGGCAACCAGTGTTTCCAGTTTGCTTATGCCGACATTCCCGATATGAAACTTTTTCAATGCCGCCCAGTCATATTCGTGCAAGGCGCCGGGCCGTCCGCACAGACGTTGCAAGTTCCAGTCGTGGAATAACACAGCCACACCATCGGCGCTCAGTTGCACATCCACCTCGATGTATCTGGCCCCGGCGCGAATCGCCGCTTCGATACCGGGCAGGGTATTTTCCGGATAACGACGAGGATAACCGCGATGCGCGATCAGCCTGTCTGCGGCGGCTACATTATTTTTCATTTGCAATTTCCTCAGACGAACTCTGCTATACTCGCGCCTGTTTTTTAATGTTTAAAGACCATGCTCCAGCACTTATCAACTATCCAGATTATTTCCGTCGCCATCCTGCCCCTGCTATTCGCCATCATCGTGCATGAAGTCGCACACGGCTGGGTGGCCAAACAGTGTGGCGATCACACGGCCGAGATGCTTGGCCGTCTGACTCTGAACCCGATCAAACATATCGATCCCGTCGGCACCCTGCTGGTGCCGATCATCATGCTCGCCACCCTCGGTTTCGCCTTTGGCTGGGCCAAACCGGTGCCCATTGATTATCGCAATCTGCGCAATCCCAAACGCGACATGGTGCTGGTCGCCGCCGCCGGCCCGACCTCCAACCTGCTCATGGCTTTTGCCTGGGCGCTGCTGGCGAAAATCGCCACCCTCCTGCCGGCCACGATGCAATTTGTTTCCGAGCCGCTGATTTACATGGGCCAGTTCGGCATTCTCATTAATGTGCTGTTAATGGTGTTCAATCTTATTCCACTACCGCCGCTGGATGGCGGACGGGTAGCGGTGGGCCTGTTGCCGCCACAGATGGGTTATTCCCTGAGCAGGCTGGAACCCTATGGTCTGTTTATTATTCTGGCGCTGTTCGCCACCGGTTTTCTGTGGAAAATAATCGGCCCGGCGATTTCCACTGTCTCCGGCATCATCGAAATGCTGGTCGGCTTCTGAGCTAACCCGGCGCCAGCCGTTGCAGGGAAACGAAACGCCGGTTCTCGTCAAACTCCAGTTCAAACAGCCCGGAGACGCCGGCATGGCTCAGATACGGGCGCAGAATCGCCGCCGGAAAACGCAGGTTCTGCCCGTCCAGCGCCCGCACCTGCACCTCGTTCACCTGCCCCTGATAATACCGGCGATAGGTTTCAGCAGGAATATTGAGCTGAAAGCGAATGCAAGGCATAAATTATAATTCCTTAATATTCAATACCCTGCCAATATTCAGGGACAAATCAGGGGAGACGACCCGATAATTATAAGTGTAGAATGGCCATTCAGGATCTGCACACTCAAGATGTGCGCCTGTTTGACTCAGTCCCCACTCTGGTAGTGATATTTGAACTTAGGGGACGCATGATAATTACAATGATGACCAAGAGAGAGAAAATAACGTTATGAAATTTACCTTTCCAACCGCAAAATACTTTATGAAATCCCTGATCATTTCAGCCCTGCTCGGTCTGCTGGCCTTTTTTCTCGCGCCGCAGCTTGCCATCGAAAATCTGGGCACCGCCAGCGGCTTCGCCTATGGCGTCCTTGCCGGCGCGCTGATCGGCTCCCTGCTCGCCGCCACCCGCATCATTCCGGCGGCAGCCACCAAGGTGGAATCGATTTTTGTCGGTAATCTGGCTTTTCGCGCCTCCTCCAACGCCGTCCGTGAATTATTCGGCAAATACGGTGAAGTCCATGCCGTACGCCTGATGACGGATCGCGTGACCCGCAAGCCTCGCGGTTTCGGTTTCGTGGAAATGAACCATCGCGATGCTCTCAAAGCGATTAAGGCCTTGCATGGCGAGGAGTTTCAGGGTCGGGAACTAAAAGTGAATATCGCCAATGAAAGAAAACCCCGGGAAGAAGTCAGAACCGTCAATGGCTGAAGGTTTCCATTTTCAGCGATAAAAAAAGGGAGCCGGATGGCTCCCTTTTTTACGCCTGGTGTTTTGCCCATCTAGCCCCGCACTTCCAGCAACTCCACTTCAAACAACAGAGTCGCATTAGGCGGAATCACGCCGCCGGCGCCTGCTGCGCCATAGCCCATTTCCGGGGGAATAATCAGGGTGCGTTTCCCGCCCACTTTCATGCCGGCAAAGCCCTGATCCCAGCCTTTGATCACCATGCCTGCCCCGAGTACGAAGGAAAAAGGATCGTTCCTGTCCAGAGAGCTGTCAAATTTGCTGCCTTTGTTCTCCGCCCCGGCCTCGTCATACAGCCAGCCGGAATAATGCACAACGATGGATTTACCCGACACCGCTTCAGCGCCTTCGCCGTGAACCTGATCGTTAATCTGTAATTCAGTGATATTTTCTGTGGACATTCAATATTCTCCTGTATTTCCCCGCCAACTGATTTTGAAATAGCAAATTTTTCTTCAGTAATTTTCACATGCGCCGTTATATAGGGGCATAGCGTACTGGCGCAGTATGTCATAAATCATTGCCAGATCTGAATATTAAGTCAGCAAACCGGAATTAACATAAACAAAAATTTATTGCATGACAGGAACAGCATTATGAATTCATCATTTATTACTTCTGTTGACGAGCGCACGAAACTGGCCGGCGCCAACCGGCTGGAAATTCTGCTGTTCAGTCTGGGCTATGATTCCCAGACGGAACGCGAAGAAGTCTTCGGCCTGAATGTATTCAAAATCCGCGAGGTTATTCAGGTTCCCGAAATCACCCATGCGCCCGATATGCCGGTAGGCGTCAAAGGTCTGGTTAGTCTGCGCGGCGTTATGATCCCGGTTATCGACATGGCGCATTTTTGCGGCATGTCAATTGAAACACCTCCTACTAAACTTATTGTCACCGAATATAATAAATCAACTCAGGGACTGCTGGTCAGTTCAGTCGAACAAATTCTGCGACTGGAATGGAATGATATAAAAGTTCCTCCCCCAATGATGGCAAACCGCATGGGTGGATTGATCACTGCCGTAACAGAATTAAGCGATAAACGCATCGCCATGTTGCTGGATGTGGAAAAAGTGCTGGCGGAAACCGCCGGCATGCAGGATGATCCCAGCCAGTTTGAGGGCATCGAACGTCTGGATGAACCGGCTACGATCTTCTTTGCCGATGACTCCAGCGTGGCTCGCCGTCAGATCGAAAATACCCTGGATCGACTGGGCGCCAATTATTACAGCGCTAAAAATGGTGAAGAAGCCTGGGAAAAACTCCAGGAAATTGCCACCCGCGCCGAAGCCAGCCATACGCCGGTCGCCGAAATGATTCAGGCGATTATTACCGATGTGGAAATGCCGGGCATGGACGGATATGTGCTCACCAAACATATCAAGAGTGACGCCCGCTTCAAAGGCATCCCGGTGCTCATGCATTCCTCTCTTTCCGCTGACGCCAATATGCTGTTAGGCAGCAAGGTCGGCGCCGATTCCTATATACCGAAGTTCGACCCGATTGAATTGTCCAACGCCTTGATTCCGCTGCTCAACAAGGGCGCGAAAACCTGAGCAAAGGCAGGCCTGCGAACGATTATTCGATCAGATTTTCCTCCAGAAAACGCTGGTAATTTTCGGCGCTAACCAACTGGGTGCCATCGCAGTTAAACTGGATGCGCACAAAACTCTGCACCATACAGATAGTCACATTACGGATATAATATTCCGGCATATCACGCAAAACTTTCAGGGTGGAAATGATATGCGTAATTTCATCCCGCTCCATCGGCTCCCATTCCGCATTGCGCTTATTTAAAATATTCCGCCAGTAATCCGGCAATTTTTTGTAAATCGGGTTCGCCGCAATATTCCAGTAAAGATCATTTACAAAGCGAATTTTATCTTCGTAGCTTACCGCCGGGAACTGACGCTCGATGTAATCGTGATCTGCCATTTTCTCTGCCTCATGCACTTCGATACGCATGGGATCAAAAATCGATGCAGTGCGAATCTCGCCATTGTTAAAACCGATATACAGTCTGTAGGTGCTGCGATTTAATAACAGCTCCTTGAAATTGGCGGCCAGCGGTTCATACAGGCTGTCAACCATGCTGTGATATTTTTTGCGCGCAAAAGTTGTTTCACGCAAGGAAGGATCGCCCTTGATGCCGATCTGTAATTTATCAGAATTCAAACCGCTGGCGCTGAGAATGCTTTCCTTCAGCACATTTTCTTCTATTTCAATGTTACGTTCTGACATTCGCTATCCTTCATTTAATCTGCATAGCCGCGGCCTGATCACCGGCTTCAGCCCGCTGCAACCAGTCAATAAACTTTGCCACTGCCGGTGTCTGCTCCGCCGGCGCCCATGCGGCAAAATCTTTATTTTCCGTTGCCGTATAAGGGCCCGGCTTGACTTCAAAAAACACGGAACCGCTTTCCAGACACAACAGGCTGTGCCAGCAGCCCGGTGGCAATTCGATTATTTTCGTCCCCTTCCCCTGCGCGCGTAAAATATGTTTATCAAGTATTCGGCCATGCTCATCATAAATGAAAACATAAAAACTGCCGTGCAATACGCTAAAGCATTCCCATTTCCCCGCCTGTGAGTGTCGATGGGGACGCACATAACTATCCGGCTCCATCGCCACCAGCAGCCGCTGAATCGGATCATCCAGTTGCGGATGCAGATTCAGATGACTGCGTCTGCGCGGTGACTGTCGGGCTGACTCGACCAGTCCCGCCAGTGTTTCATGATCGATGGTTTTCATTTTAATCTCACCAATGGTAACAGGCTCAGGTTACGATTATAATTCGCCTTTCACAATTATAACGACGACCTCTATGAATTCTGACAAAAATAATTCCGACATCTATGACGTCTCTGTTCACGACTTCGAACAAAAAGTGATTGAAGCATCCCGGCAACGTCCTGTTTTAGTCGATCTCTGGGCCGACTGGTGTTCGCCCTGTATCGTTATCGCGCCGATTCTGAAACAGGTCATCGAAAAACTGGACGGTCGCGTCGCGCTGGCCAAAGTCGAAGTCGATGAAGGTGAAAACATGAAACTGGCGGGACGTTACAAGGTGCGTGGTTTTCCGACAATCATTCTGTTTCAGGATGGCGAAGCAAAGGCGCACTTCAGCGGCGCACAGCCTGCCTCATTCATCGACAACTTCATTCACGAAAACGCCGAACTTTGAATACCGAACAGGATTATTTCTTGTTGCCGGTATAAAACACGCCCGGAATCCAGGTTTTATATAACCTTGAGGTTTCATCCAGCCCGCCATCATTGTCGTCGACAAAACGGAAATTATTGACGCCGATGCGAATCACATCACCATTACTGAGCTTATACAGGGAAACAGGTTTATCATTGACAAAGGTGTGGTTGGTGCTGTTCAGATCCTGCAAAATATAATCGACCTGCGCGTCTTTTTCTGAACGCAACACCACTTCGATCTGCGCATGTTCCTTGCTTACCAGATCATCATCGATGCAAATCTCATTTTCCGCGCCACGACCAATGCGCATACATTGTTTGTCGATGGGAAATTTTATGCCTGCATTATTGTCCTGAACCAGAATCGCCATCGAATTTATTTCGCCTGTGTGGAAACCTCAGCCGCTGCGGTTTTTCGCGCCGACTCGCGTTGAATAAATTTTTCCACCAGCTCCAGTGGAATCGCGCCAATCTGCTGCACTTTCAGTTCACCCTCGGGCGAATACAACAACAGCGTCGGCGTCCCCATCCAGTTCTGCCCGGTCAGTTTCTCAAACCAGTTGGCCAGTTTCTCCGGCTCACTGATGAGATTGGGGAAATTTATTTCATGCCGTTTGATAAATGATTCTGCGGCCTGTTTTTTTTCCTGTCCATCGATGGAAATGCCCAGCACCTGCGCGTTGTTTTCTTCATGTTTAAACTGAAAATCAACATAGGCGTGCGCTTCACGATTGCAGATGTGACAGTCCGAAGCCCAGATCATAACCAGCAACCATTTATCATTGTTAATATAATCCGCTATCTCGGCAGGTTTATTATCAAAGGTCGAGAACAGGGATTCACTCGCCTGCGCCGACATTGTTAACAGCAGTCCCAGCAGCACCGCGCCGGAGCTGCGGAAAAAAGTTCGTCTAACATTTTTTATCATGGTTTCACTCTTCAGGCCGCGTAGGGTTCACACCGGAGCGGCAACGTATTCTTTGGGTTGCAGGCGCAGTTTGGAAAACTCATCGGCGATATCATCGGCATCGAGTTCATCATAGGCCTGACGATTAAAGGTAATCGTGCCACCGCCCATTTCATACCAGGAAAATCCCCCGCTCCACTCCGCCTGCGGATAATCCCCCTGAAGCCGGCGTGGAAAAATCAGAATTTCACCCGGCCGGTAAATCAGGTTAAAGGGGATTTGCACCTGATGTAAATTGTCGATATACGACCATGCCTGCGCGCAATCGTTCAGTTTTTCACAATGCGCCGGATAGGTTTTCCCGCCACCGTTGTGACGCCAGTGCTCCGCCATCACCGGCAGTCCCTGCGGGCGCAGGAACATCTGAAAATGCAGGTGGTTAACCGAAGCATGCGCGCCATAGGAATTATACCCGAAGCCCAGTCCGGGAAGATTCTCGCCCAGTTGTTCCGCCAGTCGCCAGACATAACGATGATATTCCTCGCCCAGAAACTGAGGTAAATTCTTTTGCCGATCCGGCAGCAGCAGGCCGTGATAATCAATAAAGGGATACTTGTTATAAAACAGCGAAACGGCGCGGCCGTTGAGCTCCCCTTCCCAGAAACACTCTTTTTGCATAAAGGGTTTATTGAAGTGAAAACCGTTTTTATTAAAGGGCGCATAAATTCCAGTCGCCGCCTGAGCGCTCATGCGCCGGGGACGAAATGCGCGCACCTGATTAAACTGGATTTCCCAGTCGCCTTCTTTTCTGAATGCCGTTTGCGCCAGCTCATCAAAACCGACCGCCTGCATTTTCAAAAACACCAGCAGATCCTCATCACTCTCGTTTACCTGCCGACCCTGTCTGAAATCCTCGAGCAGGGATTTTTGCAGCTTGTTGAACTGCGTGCGCAACGCCGGATGGGTGGCGTCAAAAATAAAGGGATCAAAAGTCGCATTGGCGCAGCCCAGAATCAGCGTGCCCAGACTGTCGTGGTTCAACATTTCAACCAGGCCTTCATTGAAGGCCTGATGAAAGCGTGGTGCGGAAGAAAAGAGCGCGCGGTTCATAATCCCGGTCAGCTAACGAAAGAGCGCTGATTATCGCTCTTATCAGCGGCAGGCGAAAGGCTCACGATTTTTGCAAGCGCAAAAATCGTGAGCCTTTTGACTGTCCGACTGGATGAGTTTGTTATGTACAATTTATGCCCATTTTACTTTTAGTTTTTTATGTGTTTCTGCACAATCCCTTAAATATAAATTAATAAGACTTTGATAAGGGATGCCTTTTTCCTCAGCCAAATTTTTAAAATAATCAATCGTATCTTCATCAAGACGTATTGTGATTTGTTTCTTTATACGCTTGGCATAAGGATTTTTAATTGATTTTGAAAAATCGTAGTTATCTCTCATGGCGCATACCTTCATATTGCTTTTGTTCAGATTTGTTAGCTTTCCGGGCAGAAATTATCCTGATAATTTGCCCTTCATCTCTGTAGCAATGGGACACAATCAAAATTCTTAGATGAGCACTAAATCCGAGAAGAATAAATCGATCTTCTTCATCGGAATGATCTGGATCTGGAATTAAGCGGGCATACTCATCTAGAAATACGGTTTTAGCTTCCTCAAAAGAAACCCCGTGCTTTTTCTGATTTGTCGTATTTTTCCGCTTATCCCATGTGAAATGAATCCCATCCATAGGGTTAAGTATAACTACATTGTAATTATATTCAAGATACGAAGTTTCCCTGTATTTTCATGCACATAACGCTTTTTATGCCGCCGCTATCCAGTGCTGTCACCGTCCACCTGCGCCAGCACCAGCACATGAATGTCATCGCCCCGCAGTTCCCAGTGCAGATCAAAATCCAGCAGCCGCATGGCGTAACGCTCGCTGCGATCCTGCGTATTGCGACGATAGGCGGGGCGGGGATCAAGGCGCAGCAGACCTTCAATCAACCGGTATAATGCGGCGTGACCGCCGGGATAATCGCGCGCAAATTGCTGACACTGGGCCTGCGCCTGTTCGCTAAACCGCAGCCGGCCCTGCGATGGCGGCGCCTGTGGCGCGTAGCCGCTGCGCGCCCCGGCGAGGCTGTCGGCATAGGGCAGATAGGGTTTGATATCCAGCACCGGCGTGCCGTCGAGAAGATCGACCCCGCTGATCTGCGCATATAATTTTCCCTGCCGCCGCGCCATGCCCTCAAACTTCACCACCGACAGGCCCAGCGGATTGGGGCGAAAAGTGGAACGTGAGGCAAAAACCCCGACCCGCTGATTGCCACCCAGCCGGGGCGGACGCACGGTGGCTTTCCATTGGCCCTGTCCGTTTTCAGTCTGGCATTGGTGAAAAACGAAAATCACCCAGATATGCGAAAACGAGTCCAGTCCGCTGAAGGCTTCATCCCGATCAAAGGGCGGCAGAATTTCAATCTCGGCGCGCGCCTCCGCCACCAGTCCCGGCTGTCTCGGGATGCCGAATTTTTCCCTGAAACAGGAGTGAACCAGACCGATGCGCTGCAACTCGGGCGGCATATTACAGACCCGCCAGATGCGGGCGCGAAAGATGCGGCCGGGCCAGATAGGCTCTGCCGCTCATTTCATGCAAACGGCTCAGGGTGCGCTGAAAAGCCTCCGCCTGACGGCGGCCGCGATACAGTTCGGCCATCGGCTTTTCCGCCGCCAGAACCAGTTTGACGTTGTGATCATAGAGCGCGTCGATCAAATGAATGAAGCGTTTGGCGATGCTGTCCTGCGCTTCTTCCATCACATAAATACCGCTGACAAAAACCGCATGATAAAGCTGGGCGATTTCAAGGTAGTCGTGCGCCGAACGCGGCGTATTGCACAGCGCATCAAAATCAAACCAGATCACATCGTCGGAAAGCGCGAGATAATCAATCTTGCGATCGTTCACCACAATCTGCCGATCATGTTTGGGACGGGAGGGGGCCAGCGCCGCGAATTTCTGTTCCAGCAGGGATTTATCCGGGGCGATATAATATGCCTGTTCCTTTTCCAACTGGGCCAGCCGGTAGTCCCGTTCCCCGTCCAGCCACACTTCCTGCGTATGCTCCTGCAACAGGGCGATGGCATACATGAAGCGTTCGCGCTGCAGGCCGTTTTTATACAGATCCTGAATGGCGATATTGGAGGTGGTCACCAGCGTCACACCGTTATCGAACAGCGCCTTGAGCAACCCGGCCAGCAACATGGCGTCGGCGATATCATGCACATGAAATTCATCCAGACACAGAACCCGAATATCGGCGGCAATTTTTTTCGCAATGATCGTCAGCGGATCCGGTGACTTGGGCAAAAGCCGGAGCTGTTCATGGATATCCCGCATGAAGCGGTGAAAATGCACCCGGTTTTTTTCCGCAAACGGCAGGCATTCATAAAAACAGTCCACCAGCCAGGTTTTCCCCCGGCCGGGTTCGCCACAAAAATAAAGTCCGGTCAGCGGCGCGGGTCGCGCGCCAAACCAGCGCCGCCAGCCGCTGCGCGGGGCCGGCGCGCTCAGTAATTCATCGTAGAGCCGCTGGGTCGCGAGCACCGCCCGCGCCTGCGCCGGATCGGGCTGAAACGCGCCGCTGTCCAGTTCCCGCTGATAGTGTTCAGTCGGCGTCACCTCTCTGCCCCTCGGCTCATCATCCAGATATTACAAACGGCGTTCCAGCAGCGCCATGATTTCAGCATCCTCCAGTCGCACAGGATTGGTCTGCATGCTGCTGCCACGTGAATTCGCGACCACCCGCTCAATGTCCGCCTCCTGCATGCCGAACGCAGACAGGCGCGGTAATTTCATCTGCTGACACCAGCCGCGCAACAATTCAATCAGCGCATGGCGCGCCTGTTTCGGTTTAGCAAACGGACGCTGCAGCATCAGCTCCGCCACCCCGGCATATTTTGCCAGCGCCGGAGAGTCCGGCCGGCGCAGCGTTAAGGCCTGAATATTGATTTCCGTTGCTTCCGCCACCAGCGTCCCGCAGGCCGCGCCGTGGGAAATGGGAAAAAAGGCGCCCAGCGGCGCGGCCAGACCATGCACCGAGCCCAGCCCGGTCTGCGCCAGCGTGATGCCTGAGAGCATGGCCGCATAGGCCATGTTTTCTTTCGCGCCCGCGTCGGCCTCGCCCCGATACCAGGGCAGCAAACTGTCCCGCAGCGCCTGCAGGCCACTGAGATTCAGCGCATCGGTCAGGGGATTGGCGCGGGTGGAAACATAGGATTCCAGCAGCTGGGTCAGCGCATCCATGCCGTTTGCGGCAATCAATGTCGGAGAACAGGTGTCCAGCCAGACGGGATCGACCACCGCATATTCGGCCACCAGCGCCTCAGCACGAAAGGATTTTTTGAAGCCGGCCTCGCCCTGCACGCTCAATACGGCGTTCCTGGTCGCCTCGCTGCCGGTGCCGGCGGTGGTGGGCACGGCGATAAAAGCGGTGGCCGGTCCCGTATAGCTCAACTCCGGCCCCACCCCTTCCAGATAGTCCATCACGCTGTGGCCGACTTTCAGCAGTCCGGCAATGGCCTTGGCGGCATCCAGCACGCTGCCGCCGCCGATGCCGACGACCACATCAATCGCCTCATTCGCAAACTGCTGCACATACGCATCGATCATGCCCGGCGAAGGCTCGGCGGATACCGTGCAATGCCGCCAGCGCAGCGCCCGCTGTTGCAGGGCATCCAGCAGCGGTTGCCAGTGCGGGCTGGCCTGAACCGAGGCCGCGCCGGTCACCAGCAGAACATGCGTTCCCCGCTCGGCGATTAAATCCGGCAGTTTTTCCAGACTGCCCCGACCAAATTCAATTCGCGGCAGGCGCGCTATCGAAAACATCTTAGTCATCCACATTGAAACCGCAGCGCTTATGGCCGGCGTCACAGAACGGTTTTTTATTCGAATGGCCGCAGCGACAGAGCGCGCCCCGGCTGCGTTGGCTGCGAAAACGGCCATCCGCACTCTGAATCGTCACCGGCCCTTTGAGAATCAGCATGGCATTGGGCTTGACGCTGATCTGCAGCGGGCCATGCGTCTCGCCGAGCTCCTCGGCCCGCTCATCCTCGAACTCGCCGCTATCGTGAAAATCCGCCTGCCGGTGGCTGCCGTCGCAAAACGGCATTTTCTTTGACTGACCACAGCGGCACAGCCAGGCCTCATTGTCTTTCAGCAATACCGCCCCCTCTGCATCGACGACCGTGATCTCGCCGCGACAGACCATCGGCCCGTCAGCCTTCAGAGTAATGCTGTTCTGATTTTCCTCTCCCACCCCGGACTCCCAGGGTCTGCTGATCTTTCAGATGTTAGGCTGATTTTGAGGAAATTTTAGTCCTGACAAGGCATTTTTTACGTATCAATGCACGCCATTGATAGTAAAAAATAACGCAGACAGGGCTAAAATTAGCCAAAATCAGACAATAGATGAAAGATCAACAGACCCTAATATAATCAATCTCTTGCACTGAAGAATACTATAACGCAATAAGGCCCGCCGGTGAAAATGTAGGACATATCCTACAAAAGTTTCATCCCTGCCTGACAGACAATTCATGCCTCAATTCGTATTCTATCACCATGGTTCAGGCTCTTATTCATTAGGGGGATCGCGATTATCAGGGAAGAATCAGGCGCCGGAAGGATATCGGCAGCACACAGGGATGAGGTTTCGCAACACATTGACGTAGGAAGGACACAGAGCCTGAACCACCTGTTTTTCTGTGAACAACCAACTTATATCGGTACAGCATCATGCAAATGACAAAACTGAATACCCGACGTAATGAACAACGTTTTATCCATATTTCCCGCCAGGGCTGGTATTTGCGTACCCGCGAAGGGCTTAAAGGGCCATTTGAAAATCGCAATAATGCACAGTCTTATCTGGACAGCTTTGTAGAAAAAAACCGGCTCGACGCCAGTAATTAAGATCAAACTCATCATCACCATGAACAACGCAAACTTTGAAACTTCGACACTCAACCGTTATGGCGAACAGGGGCAGATTCCGCTGCGCAAAAAACGCATCTATTCCCTGAATAATGAATGGTATTTCCTCACCCGTGAATACGGCGTCTTCGGACCCTATCCCAGTTTGTCCAAAGCCCGGCAGGAGCTGAAGCTGTACCTGCGTCGTCTGGGCATCGTCAAAGCCGTCATTTCCTGAATTCTGATTTCAATACGATGGAAAGCTTTCGCTTTCCATCCCGCTTTATTTCTTCTCTTTAACTTTTGCCATTTCAGCCCGATATACTTATAGATAACGCCGCAAAACATCCGCTATTGACGAGCGGTTTTACTGCCCACCGCTGTCACAAAACTGTCATACTACTTAACAAATATTGCGCTAATATTTCAGTCATCATTTCAGGGGTAAAAAAGACGTGGAAGATATCGACCTGCACCAGCCTGAACTCTACATTAACCGTGAGCTAAGTTTACTTGAGTTCAACCGTCGCGTACTGGAGCTGTCCAGAGACGAACAGATGCCCCTGCTCGAACGTCTGCGTTACCTGTGCATTTCCAGCACCAATCTGGATGAGTTTTTTGAAATTCGCGTCGCCGGACTGAAAGAAAAAGTTGATGTGCCCGGCAGCCATAACACGCCGGACAACATGTCCGCCGCCGAAACCCTCAAAGCCATTCGCAGCGTCGCGCTTGAACTGGTCGAAGAACAGTATCGGGTGCTCAATAACGAACTCTTTCCCCTGCTGGAAAAGGAAAACATCCGCTTCATTCGACGCAGCGAATGGAGTGAGGCACAGGAAAAATGGCTGCACCGTTATTTTGAAGAAAGCCTGCTGCCCATGCTCACACCCATGGGCCTGGATCCGGCGCATCCCTTTCCACGCATCATCAATAAGTCCCTGTCCTTCATCGTCTCCCTGCAGGGCAAGGACGCCTTCGGCCGCGACAGCGGCATGGCTGTGGTGCAGGCGCCCCGCTCCCTGCCTCGACTGATCCAGCTGCCGCCCGGGGAAAACGGCAACGGCGAGAATGACTATGTTTTTCTTTCTTCTATCATTCATGCCTATGTCAGCGATCTGTTTCATGGCATGAAGATCACCGGCACCTATCAGTTCCGCATCACCCGCAACAGCGATCTGTTCGTCGATACCGAAGAGGTCGATGATTTGCTGCATGCGCTGGAAGGCGAACTGCTGTCACGACGTTACAGCGACGTCGTGCGTCTGGAAGTCGACGATGACTGCCCTGACGAGATGATTTACTTTCTGCTAAAAACCTTTCGTCTGGAAGAGAACGATCTCTACCGCGTCGATGGCCCGGTCAATCTTAACCGCCTGCTGCAGATTTGTGATCTGCCGGACAAGTCCAATCTGCGCTTTCAGCCGTTTACCCCCGGCATTCCGGCAAAACTACGCAGCAACCCGGACATCTTCAGCGTCATCCGCAAACAGGATATTCTGCTGTTTCATCCCTTTGACTCGTTTTTACCCTTTGTCGATTTTCTGCGTCAGGCCTCCACCGATCCACAGGTGCTGGCCATCAAGCAAACCCTTTACCGCACCGGCCCCAAATCCGCCGTGGTCGATGCGCTGGTGCAGGCCGCACGCAATAATAAAGTTGTCACCGTGGTCATCGAAATCCGCGCCCGCTTCGATGAAGCGGATAACATCACTCTGGCCAACCGTTTGCAGGAGGCCGGCGCGCATGTGGTTTATGGCGTGGTGGGATATAAAACCCACGTCAAAATGGCGCTGGTGGTGCGCCGCGAAGAATCCGGGCTGAAACAATACGCCCACCTCAGCACCGGCAACTATCATCCCCGCAATGCGCGCATCTATACCGACTATGGTCTGTTCACCGCCGATAAAGCCGTCGGCGAAGATGTACACAAGGCCTTCATGCAGTTAACCGGGCTAGGTAAAGTCTCCCGGCTCAACAAACTGCTGCTATCTCCTTTCACCATGCATCAGGCGGTGCTGGATAAAATTCAGCGTGAAGAAAATAACGCAAACAAGGGGCTGCCCGCACGCATCATTGTCAAAATGAACGCCCTGATCGAACCCAAGGTCGTACGCGCGCTTTATCAGGCTTCCATTGCTGGCGTAAAAATTGACCTGATCATTCGCGGCATCTGCCGCATTCGTCCCGGCGTTAAAGGCGTCTCGGAAAATATTCAGGTGCGCTCCATCGTCGGCCGCTTTCTGGAACACACCCGGGTCATGTATTTTCAGAACAACGACAAACCGGAAATCTATTGCGCCAGCGCCGACTGGATGGAGCGCAATTTCTTTCAGCGGGTCGAACTGGGCTTTCCCATCGCCACCAAAAAACTCAGCGACGCGATTATCCGTCACCTCGATTATTACCTGCGTGACAATACCCAGGCCTGGGTGCTGAATAGCGATGGCAGTTACACCCGCCTGCAGGCGGGTGACGATGAACCTTTCTCCGCACAACAACAATTACTGGCGGAACTGGCGGAACATTGATACTGATCGATCAGCATCAGCGGCGCATTTTTTGCGTCCACTGAATGCGCTTGTTAGCTGTTAACTTCAGTGTGCTTAAAATCACCATAAGAACCTTTTAGTTGCTCTTACTTTTGACTCCAAACTTGAAACAATGTCTTCTTGTGTTTCATTTGCAGGACCTATATGAATCCTGCTATTGTCACCAAATGGTTCCCATGCCTCAAATACTACACCTTCAAATTCAAATTTGACATGCACCTCAGATTTTCCGAATATTTTACGTACCCACTTGACCGTACATCCTGGCACTTTTTTTAGGAATCGAGCAATTGAATTTGAACTAATAAAACTGTTTGGAATTTCAAATCCCGTTATTTTTCCTTCTTCAGTTTTAAGCAGGTATGTTTTCATGACAGCTAAC
>WFVC01000013.1 GCA_015491815.1 Gammaproteobacteria bacterium
CGACTGACTTTCATGGCTATCGAGTTTAACCACAGTCCGAAAAGGGGGAAATTCGGCAACGGGCGCAGGGATATACGTCAAATGACGCATGGCGCAAAAATTGCTTTCAGGTTATCTATTTAGTCTGCGCCTTAAGACGATATAATGATCCATTTTCAGGCTGGCAAGGGCCGCATAGCAGGTATTGCAAACTTACGATGAACACAAATAAAGATGCATTACTCATCCGGCGTGATTACAACAAGTGGGTCGCCAATGAGACGCTTGAGGATTATGCGCTGCGTTATACCGCCAAACAGGCGCGACGCTGGTCAGCAGGCTGGGTTGCCAAT
Source organism: Gammaproteobacteria bacterium (assembly GCA_015491815.1). GTDB lineage: Bacteria > Pseudomonadota > Gammaproteobacteria > UBA6429 > Thiohalophilaceae > JAADGZ01. The sequence goes on from WFVC01000013.1 coordinate 333, forward strand.
ACCGCGCTGGGCATTGTTTCCTTTCTGGCGCTGGAAGCCATTGGCGGCGCAATCACCCTGAACTATGGTTTTACCAACGCCATGTGGGCGATTCTGGTGGTCGGGACAATTATTTTTCTGTCCGGCCTGCCGCTCTCCTATTACGCCGCGCGCGATGGCGTTGATATCGACCTGCTCACTCGCGGCGCCGGTTTCGGCTACATCGGCTCCACCATTTCTTCACTGATTTACGCTTCCTTTACCTTTATTTTCTTTGCCCTGGAAGCCGCCATCATGTCTATGGCGCTGCACATGGTCATTGATATTCCACTTTCTGTCGCCTATGTCATCAGCGCCATCGTTGTTATCCCGCTGGTGACGCATGGCATTACGCGCATTTCCCGTTTTCAGGCCTGGACCCAGCCGGTCTGGATCATCCTGCAGATTTTGCCGCTGATTTTTATCGGCCTGCATGAATCTGACGCCTTTGCCAACTGGCTGGGATTTAGCGGCCTCGAAGCCGGACAGCCGCAAGGCTTTAATCTGCTCCTTTTCGGTGCGGCCGCCGCTGTTATTTTCCCCCTAATTGCACAAAACGGCGAACAGGCGGATTTCCTGCGTTTTCTACCCGTCCCTTCAAAAACCAATAAAAACAATAAAGCGTGGTGGCTGGCGGTGGTCGGGGCGGGGCCCGGCTGGGTTGTGATTGGCGTGATTAAATTATTCATTGGCTCTTTCCTTGCTGTGCTTGCGCTCAATCAGGGACTACAACCCGATCTGGCCAGTGATCCGGCGCACATGTACGCGATTGCTTTTCGATACATCACCACAAACCCTGACATGGCGCTCTGGATGGCGGGCGTTTTTGTCGTTATCTCACAACTTAAAATCAATGTTACCAACGCCTATGCAGGTTCGATTGCCTGGGGAAATTTTTTCTCACGCCTGACCCATCATCATCCGGGTCGAGTGGTCTGGCTGGTATTTAACGTCGCCATTGCACTGATGCTGATGGAACTCGGTCTTTATCAGGCCTTTGAAACTATTTTGATCACTTATGCGAGTCTGGTGGTCGCCTGGATTGGTTGCGTAGTAGCGGATCTGGTGATCAATAAACCGCTGGGGCTTAGTCCCGGGCACATCGAATTTCGACGCGGTCATCTTTATGATATTAACCCGGTGGGCGTAATTTCCATGATCATCGCCTCCGGCGTTGGCATTGCCGCCAACCTCGGCCTGTTCGGGGGACTGGCGAAAGCGCTTGCCGCATTTCTGGCGCTAACCCTTCCCTTTATTACCGTTCCCCTGATCGCCTGGCTGACCAACAGTCGCTATTATCTTGCCCGCAACAATGAAAAGCATGAGGAAAACTCGGCGCAACAACAATGCCGAATTTGCGAAAACCACTTTGATCATGAAGACATGAGTCACTGCCCGAGTTATAACGGGGTGATCTGTTCACTCTGCTGCGCACTGGATTCACGCTGCGCGGATCAGTGTCGACCGAGCGCGCACCTGTCAGCGCAGGCGTCTTCCCTGTTTGAACGAATTTTACCGGCGCAAATAAGCAAACATCTGCACTCGGTCACCGGCCATTTTCTTGGTATTTTCTTCATTACCGCCTGCATTATTGCCGGTCTGCTGTCGATAGTCTTTTTTGCGCAGCAGGATAAATCCATCGCTGAATTGAGTCTGATCAGCGGCACACTGTGGCAAATCTTTTTTCTGCTGCTTTTGCTTACCGGCGTCCTGATCTGGTTGTATGTTCTCGCCCAGAACAGCGCCCGCTTTGCCCTGAGTGAAACTCAACAACAGGCTGAATTGTTAAGCCGGGAAGTTGATGCCCATGAACTCACCGCCATCGAACTGGCGCAGGCGCGTGATGCCGCGAATGCCGCCAATCAGGCCAAGTCGCGTTATCTCTCCGGCGTCAGCCATGAACTACGCACCCCGCTGAACACCATTTTTGGTTATGCCCAGTTACTGGAAACAGATACGACGACTGACGACAAATGCCGAAAAATCGCCGGCGTGATCCGGCGCAGCAGTGAACACCTGTCCGATGTGATTGAAGGCCTGCTGGAAATATCAAAAATCGAAGCGCGCAAACTGGATCTGCATCGTGACACTGTTAATCTTCGATCATTAATTCAACAACTCGATGATATGTTCCGTCCCATGGCTGAAAGCAAGGGGCTGGAATTTATTGTTCACTGTCAGGCGGAGCTCCCCCACTTTGTCGCTATTGATGAAAAACGCCTGCGTCAGGTTTTGCTTAACCTGTTATCCAATGCAATAAAATTCACCCCCTCAGGCCGGGTAGAAATGAATATCAGTTATCGCACCCAGGTCGCACGCATACGGATTATCGATAGTGGACTTGGTATTTCAGACACCGATCAAAAAAGAATCTTTGAGCCTTTCGAGCGCGTCCATAACAGCCACACACAAATGATTAGCGGCACGGGACTGGGGCTGTCCATCAGTCGATTGCTGGTTGAGATGATGGGGGGAAGCCTTGAAGTAAGCAGCCAGCCCGGAAAGGGAAGTGAATTCTGTTTGCGTCTGTTTCTGCCCAGCGCTCGTGAAGATCCTGTTGTTAACCAGCTCCGCACAGAAATAACCGGCTATACTGAACGCCCACAACATATCATGGTCGTCGATGATGAAAGCCGACACCGAAATCTGGTTCATGATTTTCTGCAGCCACTTGGCTTTATCGTACATCAGGCCGAATCCGCCGAGCAGGCCTTGGAATTATTATCCGAACTGTCGATTGATCTGTTTTTACTGGATATATCCATGCCTGTGATGGATGGCTGGCAGTTGCTTAATATAATTCGTCAACGCGGGATCAGTGCGCCGGTTATTATTCTTTCCGCTGATCCTTATGAAGACGCAAGCACAAATCAGGACAGAGGGAAGTTTCAGGCTTATATAAATAAACCCCTGCGACTGGATAAACTTCTCGAACAGTTGCAACGTTGCCTGAATCTACACTGGACAAACTCTGCAACAAAACAACAGGCCGGAATACTGGAAAAAACGGCTGCGACCGTTAATACGGAAAAACAGACTTCATTGCAAAATCCTGATCAAAAAATAATATTATCCCTGCGCGAATTCGCCAGCGTCGGTTATCTTAAAGGAGTGCTTGAATGCACCGAACAACTTGAATCCCAACAGCCGCAGGCCGAGTACCTGCCTCATCTTCGCAGGCTGGCGGATAACTGTGATATGGAAGGCATTATCCGCGCAATCGATGAATTAACCAAAACAGAGGGCGACACCGAATAGTGCAAAAGTTTAAAGATAAAACAACCGTGCTGGTCGTTGATGACTCACCGGAATCTCTGGGCATGATTAATATGGCGCTGGATGAAGCCGGCATCGCCGTACTCATCGCCCTCAATGGTCAGCAGGCCATGAATGTCCTGGAGCAGGTTACTCCTGACATCATATTGCTGGATGCCATTATGCCCGTCATGGACGGTTTTGAATGCGCTCGTGAAATTCGTAAAAAATTCCTGCTCACGCCCATTATTTTTATGACCGGTCTGGTCGAGGTCGAACATATTGTCAGAGCCTTCGATGCCGGCGCCAATGACTACATTATAAAACCCATACGCCCGGAAGAATTACTGGTGCGCATTCGACAACACACTAATAATGCACGCATGCTGATTGAAGCTCAAAAAGCGCTGGATTCAATGCGTCAGCACGTATTCTGCATTAATCAACATGGTCATATTTTATGGGCGACCCCTGATGCTCAGTTACTGTTAAACCAGCATCTGCAACAATATGAAGATAGCGCTAAACTTGATGAACGGCTGATGCGCTGGCTGCCGAATGGACAGAACGGTCATGATCTTGCCCTGCCCTTAAACAAAGACGATTCGGTGCTAACCGTACACTATTTTAAACAGACCGAGGAAGATGAGTACCTGTTAAAAATTCACTCACCCAATGTTGAAATTGATCCAGCGATACTGGAAGAAAATCTGGCCATCACCTCACGCGAAGCGGAAGTGCTATTGTGGCTGGCGCACGGCAAAACCAATCGTGAGATCGCCGAAATTCTCGAAATGAGTCCGCGCACCGTCAACAAACATCTTGAGCAGATGTATCCCAAAATTGGCGCGGATAACCGCACGGTGGCGGCATCGCTTGCGATCCAGATTATTCTAGGTGGAAGGATGGGAACGCCGCCGGTTTAGACTTCCCTGTCAGCCCCCGGCAGGCAAATAAAATTTATGTCTGCTCGCTGGATTGTTTTACTTCTGCTTTTTCAGATGAAGATGTTTTATCCTGATCCTCGTTACGAGTGAACACCTGCGTCATTTTCGACGCCTCATTTCCCGCATCATTATTTGCAGGTGAAGACTTTGCTTCTGCTGATTCAGTTATTTTGGGTTCAGCCGGCTTACTATTCTCTTTTGCCGTATTGGGCATGGGTGTCGTGGATTTTATCGTGCCGCCAATAGTGCGGTTCGTTGTTGCGGATTCTGTTTTCGCATCAGCTGCATCGGGTTTCGCAACGGTTTCAACCTGTTTCAGCTTTGTCTCAGTCGCATTCGTGTTTGCCGGACTGTTTTCTGCCTGCGCGGGTTTCGATCTGTTCGCCTGTGAATCAGAAGACTTTTCTGATGCGGTATTCTCATTGTTTTGCGACTGAGTCTGCTGTTGATCCGTAGAGGGTTTACGCCGTCTTCTCCCGCCCCGACGGCCGCGACGATTGCCTGAACCTGCTTCGCGATTCTGGTTTTGCGTGGAAGCTTTATCCTCGGTTTGCGCATTATCCGCAGCCGCTGCATTGGCCTGCTTTCCCTGATTCCGATTTTGATCGCGGGACTGATTCCGGTTCTGGTTGCGTCCACCGGAACGATTCGATTTTTGCGCCGTGTTTTTTTCTTTCTGCTCGTCGTTTCTCCGGCCAGAATTGCGTGAACGATTCTGCTGCGGTTTACGTTGACGACGCTGAGTTGATTCTGTCTTGCGCGCCGCCGGTTTTTGCGCAGCCTGCTCAACTTTTTCTTTGTCTTCGCCAGCCGCAAACAGGGCTTTCCATAATTTAACTACCAGCCCCGGTTGTTCGGTTTCTGTCGTTGATGACGGCGGCCGGGGAGTCGCCGGCGCAACCGATTTGACTGCGGGGATTTCCGCCGGCTTGTGGGCTTCTTTACCCGTTGCCGAGGCATTGGCCGAGGTATCCAGTTTTTTCACCATTTCATAACTATGGCGTTGATCATCTTCAGGCAGATCATCTTCACGTAAACGCTGTACCTCATAATGCGGCGTTTCCAGATTCATATTCGGAATCAACATGACTTTTATCTGCTGACGCTTTTCGATATCGGATAAAACATCGCGTTTTTCATTCAGCAGGAAGCTGGCGACATCGACCGGCACCTGAGCGACGACCTGGGCCGTATTTTCTTTCATCGCCTCTTCTTCCAGCACCCGAAGAATAGACAGTGACAGGGACTCCACGCCCCGAATCGTCCCCTGACCGCTACAACGCGGACAGACGTTCTGACTGGATTCACCGAGCGAGGGACGTAAACGCTGACGGGACATTTCCAGCAGACCGAAACGGGAAATGCGTCCCACCTGAACCCGCGCCCGATCGACCTTGAGCGCATCGCGCAGGCGATTCTCGACTTCGCGCTGATTGCGGCTGGGCCCCATGTCGATAAAATCGATCACCACCAGTCCGCCCAGATCGCGCAGACGCAACTGCCGCGCGACTTCGTCGGCGGCCTCAAGATTGGTGTTCAACGCGGTTTCTTCAATATCACTGCCCTTGGTGGCGCGCGCCGAGTTGATATCAATCGAAATCAGGGCTTCGGTGTGATCAATCACCAGAGCGCCGCCGGAAGGCAGGCGCACTTCGCGCTGGAAGGCGGATTCAATCTGCGATTCAATCTGGTAACGGGTAAACAGCGGCACCGGATCGGAGTACTGCTTGACCTTGTTTAAATTATGCGGCATCACCTGAGACATGAAATCACAGGCCTGTTGGTAAATTTTGGGTTCGTCGATAATGATTTCGACGATATCATTGCGCAGGTAGTCGCGGATGGCGCGGGTAATCAGGCTGCTTTCCTGATAAATCAAAAAAGGCGCCGGTTTTTTCTGCGCGGCTTCGTCAATCGAGCGCCACAGGCTGATCAGGTAATCCAGATCCCACTGCAGTTCTTCGATATTCTTGCCCAGACCTGCGGTGCGAATAATCAGGCCCATATCCGAAGGAATATCCAGCGCGCTCAGCGCATCCCGCGCCTCGGATCGTTCTGCGCCTTCAATTCGACGAGAAACCCCGCCCGCCCGGGGGTTATTAGGCATAAGCACGGAATAGCGTCCGGCCAGACTAATGAAGGTAGTCAGCGCCGCGCCCTTGTTACCGCGCTCCTCTTTGGTCACCTGAATGACCAGTTCCTGACCTTCGCGCACCACATCTTTTATATTGACCTTGCCGGGACCGCTGTCGGCCGACTTGTCAAAATAGCTGCGGGAAATTTCCTTGAGTGGCAAAAAGCCGTGACGCTCGGCGCCGTAATCGACAAACGCCGCTTCAAGACTGGGCTCGACGCGGGTGATTTTCGCTTTGTAGATATTGGCTTTTTTGCTGACGCGGTGGGAAGTTTCGATATCCAGATCATAAATACGCTGGCCGTCGACCAGCGCTACACGCAACTCTTCTGGCTGAGTTGCATTAAACAACATTCTTTTCATTGTAAGGCCTTAATATATAAGGCGCTCGACCATGTCGGGTAAGTTGATAGCGTAAAATCTATCAGCCTGTGTAATAACCTGGATGCGGCGGTATGGCGCCACAAAAAAACGGACTACGGTATTCCAGAGCTATCTCACGCACAAATTACCGGATGCGGGAGCGCAGTTAATTCATATAGCATCGCCAGATACGTCTATCCTTTTACCGGCGAACTCGCTGTTTGCTTTCCTGTATCGCCTGTTCATCAGACGATTCAAAATCGGTTCCGGCTCCGTTGTTTCCGCTTGCCGCCCTCTTTTGGTGCAGCCTTTGTACCGTGAAACACGCATTTAATATAAATGCAATAAACCGGAATTTGGTCACTATATCAGTGTTCCGCAAGGGGTTCAAATCTCGACATAATCCCCTCATTTGCCCACAACGGCATGCTAGAATGCCGCGATGGAAAAACCTGAGCACAGTTCCCCCCCGGCAAAGCCGAAAACCGGGGTTCAATTCGTGAGCATCGACGCCGATCAGGCCGGTCAGCGAATCGATAATTTCCTGCTCGCACGACTCAAGGGCGCGCCCAAAAGCCTGATCTACCGGATTCTGCGCAAGGGGGAGGTGCGGGTCAATAAAGGCCGCATCAAACCGCCCTACAAACTGCAGGCCGGTGATGAGGTCCGCATCCCACCGATCAGACTCCCGGAGAAACCCGGCCACACGCCCAGTCTTTCCTCGCTGGACGTCATTGCCGAAAACATTCTTTATGAAGATAAACGGGTGCTGGTGCTGAATAAACCCAGCGGCTTTGCCGTGCACGGCGGCAGCGGCCTGAGTTATGGCGTTATCGAGGCGTTGCGCGCCCTGTATCCCGACGCCCCCTATCTGGAGCTGGTTCATCGTCTGGATCGCGATACCTCCGGTTGTCTGCTGATTGCTAAAAAACGCAGCATGTTGCGCTTTTTGCACGAACAATTGCGCGAACACCGTCTGCACAAACACTACACGACGCTGGTCAAAGGACTCTGGCAGGGAGGCAAACAGACCGTCACCGCCCCGCTTTGCAAAAATACCCTGCGTTCCGGTGAGCGCGTGGTGCGCGTGGATCAGAGTGGCAAAGCGGCTGTCAGCCATTTCCGGCCACGCGCCACCTCCGAGCTTGCCAGCCTGATGGAGGTTGATCTGGAAACCGGACGCACCCATCAAATACGGGTTCACGCCGCTTATAGCGGCCACCCCATCGCCGGGGATGAAAAATATGGCGATGCCGACTTTAATCAGACAATGCGGGGCTATGGCCTCCGGCGTCTGTTTTTGCATGCCGGCAAAATTGCCTTTCGCCTGACGCCCGAGGCTGAGAAAATGACGGTAATAGAAGCGCCGCTGGAGCCCTCTTTACAAAACACATTGAAACAACTGGATCTCATTTAAATGAATAGCTCAAATCAACTGATTGTCTTTGACTGGGACGGCACCCTGATGGATTCGGAAGCCCGCATCGTCAATTGCATGCGCGCCGCCATCGAGGATCTGTCACTGGCGCCCCGCACCCGCCAACAGATGACCGAGGTCATCGGTCTCGGTCTGGCTGAGGCGCAGGCCATACTCTACCCCGATGGCACGCCGGAAGAACACGCCGCGCTGACCGAACGCTACCGCTATCATTTTGTCGAAGCCAACCAGACCCCATCGACGCTCTTCCCCGGGGTCGAAGATATGCTGGCCGAACTCAATGAACAGGGGCACTTTCTCGCCGTCGCCACCGGCAAAGGCCGACGCGGTCTGGATCGCGTGCTGGAAGAAACCAACACCGGCCAGTATTTTCATATAACCCGCTGCGCCGATGAAAGCTTTTCCAAACCGCATCCGCAAATGCTGCAGGAAATCATGGACAGCCTCGGCGTCGAAACCAACGATACCTTGATGATTGGCGATACCGAATATGATCTGCAAATGGCTAACAATGCCGGGGTGCCGTCACTGGCGGTGAGTTATGGTGTACATGATCTGGCGCGCCTGTTAAATTGCAAGCCACTGGATTGCGTCGATGACATTCCCGCGCTACGCAACTGGTTGCAGGAAAAATATGTACTTGCCGCGTAAACCCGATACACAGGATTCAGGACGACATTATGTTTGAAAATAAACCTATTGGCTCCCACTCAGATAAAGACCGTGATGACAAATGGCAAAAAGATGTCATCAATCGGCTCGCCTTTGCCGCCATTAATGAACAAAAGCGCACCCGCCGCTGGGGGATCTTTTTCAAATCCCTGATCTTCGTTTATCTGTTCATGATTTTCATGGTCGCTTATATGCCCCATCAGGAAGGCAGCGGCAATATCACGCTGGGCAAACACACCGCGCTGATTCAGTTAAACGGCGTTATTGCCAGTGATTCAGAAGCCAATGCCGATACCATTATCACCGGCCTGCGTGACGCCTTTGAAGACGAGGATACGGTCGGCGTCATTTTGCGCATCAACAGCCCCGGCGGCAGCCCGGTGCAGGCGGGTTATATCAACGATGAAATTTACCGCCTGCGTGAAAAATATCCCGAAACCAAACTCTATGCGGTAATTACCGACTTGTGCGCCTCCGGCGGTTATTACATCGCCGCCGCCGCTGACGAAATCTATGCGGACAAAGGCAGCGTCGTCGGTTCGATCGGCGTTATCATGAATGGCTTCGGCTTCGTCGACAGCATGAAAAAACTCGGGGTCGAACGCCGGCTTTACACGTCAGGCAAACACAAGGCGTTTCTTGATCCCTTTTCCAAAGAAAACCCGGAAGAGGTCAAACACATCAAAACCGTTTTAAAAGACATTCACAAACAATTTATTAATGTGGTCAAAAAAGGGCGTGGCGACAAACTGAAAAATGATCCTAATCTGTTTTCAGGCTATGTCTGGACCGGTGAACAGAGCCTGCAGCTGGGGCTGGTCGATGCGCTGGGCAGCAGCAGCTACGTTGCGCGCGAAGTTATCAAGGCCGAGAAAATCGTCGACTTCACACCCAAACCCAATTACCTGGATCGCTTCGCCGAACGTTTTGGCATGGCCATGGCAAAAACCGTCACTGAAGTATTAGGCATGAAAGAAGGGAGTATCCGATGATTTTGGGTTCGGTTTTTAAACGCAGAGGACGCGGAGTCGCAGAAACGCAGAGACGCAGAGGTTTTTATATAAATATCTTCGCCGCAGCCAGACGGGACGCCTATCAAGGTTCGCCTTCCACCCTTCGGGCGCCATGGGATGAACCTGTGCGGCTGAAGCCGCACCTACAAGAGCCCCGTAGCAAACTGCGAGGAATTAAACCCACAATAGATTAAGGAACCTCTGATTAATTCCGTTCGCCCTGAGCTTGTCGAAGGGTAAACCATATAACATTATGATTTTACAATGCTTAGCGTTCATGGTTCGACCCTTCGTCAGGCTCAGGACTTCACCATGAACGGCGGAATTAATCAGAGCTTCCTTAAAGAAATTTCCCAAAGGATCTTTTTAGTATTCTCTGCGCCTCCGCGTCCTCTGCGTTATTCACAAGACATCAAATAACCACAACACCCTCTCGCTCCAGCATTCGCACCAGCCGTATCAGGGGCAAGCCCATCAGGGTATTGGGATCATCGCCCTGCAATTTTTCAAACAGACAAATTCCCAGCGCTTCAGATTTAAAGCTGCCCGCGCAATTATACGGCTTTTCCTTCTGCAGATAATTTTCTATCTGCCTGTCGTTTAATTTACGGAACACAACATCAAACGGCGCTGCTTCAAGTTGATGATCTCCGGTTTTTGTATTTAACAAACACAGCCCGGTAAAAAAACGCAGCGTTTTTCCCGACGCCCGTTGTAGCTGTGCGACCGCTTTTTCATGGGTTCCCGGCTTGCCCAGAATCTCATCATCAATGACCGCAACCTGATCAGAACCAATAATCAGAGCATCCGGGTAATGCCCGGCAACCGCCTGCGCCTTGGCCAGAGCCAGACGCTGAACCAGTTTCTCTGGCGCTTCATTCTCCAGCCGGGTTTCATCTGTATGCGGGCTTTGTGTTTCAAACGGCAGGCCGAGTTTTTCCAGGATCGTTTTCCTAAAGGGCGAGGTGGAGGCCAGCACAATTTTCATTTCTGCTCCAGATGTTTTTTTCTAATCTCATCCAGCAAGCCTTTGGAGGCCTCCTCCACCAGATCAAAAACATATTCAAAACCTTTTGTTCCACCATAATAAGGATCCGGCACTTCGGTCTCTTTTAGATCAGGCGCAAACTCAAGAAACAGCCGCAGACGATCTTCGTGACCTTCCGGCGCCATTTCAGCGAGTAACTGATAGTTATCCTGATCCATGGCGATCACGTAATGGAATTTTTTAAAATCCGCCGGCTTAACCTTGCGCGCGCGTAGATCGCTGATATCCAGTCCCCGGGACAGGGCGGTTTGCTGGGCGCGACGATCCGGCTTCTCCCCGATATGGTAAGCATGGGTGCCAGCGGAATCGGTTTTGATGTGTTTGTCCAGTTCATGTTGTTGAACCAGATGCCGGAATGCGCCCTCCGCCGTAGGTGATCGGCAAATATTGCCCATACAAACGAAAAGAACACTGATTTTATTGCTACTTTTGAACACGACGACTCCAGAGGTTTTAGCAAACGCCAAGTGTAACAAATATTCCATAGCCCTTGAAATAAGCCGCCAGAACCTCAAGACATAGTTCATGAACAACACCGTTCCCGGCAAATACTGGCATCAGTTGGAAGATGGCCGTATCCAGTGTGATCTCTGCCCGCGATTCTGCAAACTGCACGAAGGGCAGCGGGGCTTGTGTTTCGTGCGCGAAAACAGGGACGACCAGATTGTCCTCACCAGCTACGGCCTTTCCAGCGGTTATTGCATCGATCCGATTGAAAAGAAACCGCTGAACCATTTTCTGCCCGGCACGCCGGTGCTGTCTTTCGGCACCGCCGGTTGCAATCTGGCCTGTAAATATTGCCAGAACTGGGACATCAGCAAATCCCGTGAAATGCATACCCTTGCGGATCAGGCTTCACCGGAACTCATCGCGCGTGCGGCCAAAGCGCTCGATTGCCGCAGCGTGGCTTATACCTATAACGACCCGGTTATTTTCCATGAATACGCCATCGATGTGGCAAAGGCCTGCCGCGAACTCGAGATCAAATCGGTGGCCGTCACCGCCGGCTATGTTTGTCCGGAACCCCGCGCCGAGTTTTATCAATATATGGATGCCGCCAATGTCGATCTCAAAGCCTTTACGGAAAAGTTCTATTACAAACTTACCGGCGGTCACCTCGAACCGGTGCTGGAGACACTGAAATATATTAAGCAGGAAACCCCGGTTTGGCTGGAACTGACCACCTTACTGATCCCCGGCTGGAATGATTCAGAAAGCGAACTCGAAGACATGACCCAGTGGGTGGTCGAACATCTGGGGCCGGATGTGCCCATGCATTTTTCCGCCTTTCATCCCGACTGGAAAATGCAGGACATCCCGCCAACACCGCCAGAGACGCTGAGCCGCGCCCGCGCCATCGCCATTAAAAATGGCGTGCGCTATGCCTTCACCGGCAACGTTCACGATGAAAAGGGTGAGAGCACCTACTGTCATCAGTGCGGCGAAAAACTGATCGGCCGCGACTGGTATGTGCTTAGCGACTGGAACCTGACTCACGAGGGCAACTGTAAAAAATGCGGTGCGCCCTGCGCCGGGGTATTCGAAGACGCCCCCGGTGACTGGGGCGCAAAGCGCATGCCGGTGCGGCTGGCTGATTTTAAAGTCTAAAGGGCCGCCTGATCTCTTATGGTTCACCCTTCGACAAGCTCAGGGCGAACGGAATTAATCAGAGGTTCCTTAACAGTACGGCCTCAACTTTTTGCAGATCGTCTTCGGTGTCGACACCGGGTCCGGGAATTTCAAGCGCTTCCGGCGCGATAATTTTTCCGCCATGCCAAAGTACGCGCAACTGTTCCAGTGATTCGGCTTCTTCCAGCATCGCCTTCGACTGACTGACATAGGTTTTAATATAGCCCGCACGATAAGCATAGAGACCGATATGCCGGTAGTGTGCAAATTGCTCGCTCATTAGCGGGGGTTGCTGATCAAATTTGCCTCGACACCAGGGGATCGGCGCACGACTGAAATACAGCGCCATGTCTTTTTTGTCTCTGACCACTTTAACAATATTAGGATCAAACACCTCATCCGCTTGCTCGATTCGCGTACACAGCGTCGATACCTGAACCTCAGGATGATCCTGCAAAGCTTTTGCAACCTGCTCAATGCAGGCCACCGGCATTAGCGGTTCATCCCCCTGCAAATTAACGACAATATCATTATCATCAAGCTCACAGACCGCCACGACTTCCGCCAGCCGTTCGGTGCCGGAAGTATGCGTATCGGCAGTAAGACAGACATTTGCGGAAAATTTTTCGGCGGCCGCATGAATACGCCGATCATCCGTTGCAATAATGATGTCTTTCGCGCTGCTCTGGCAGGCGCGAAGATAAACATGTTCAAGCATGGTTTTACCGGCCAGCTTGCGCAGCGGCTTACCCGGAAGACGCACCGACGCATAGCGCGCCGGAATCACCACACAGTAGGACATCGGCTTTAAATCTCTTCTTCCGGATCAAGCTGTCGCGCTTCGTCTTCCAGCATAACCGGAATATCGTCACGAATGGGATAGGCCAGTCGATCGGCTTTGCAGATTAACTCCTTATTTTCTTTTTTATAAACCAGCGGTCCCTTGCAAACCGGACAGGCCAGTATGTCGAGCAGTTTTGTATCCATGATCATTTCTTCTCTAACAGGTTTAACAGTTGCACATCAAAGTCATTGTTCATTTCAATTTCAATCGGCAAATACCAGGCGTTATCAGCCGCATAGCGTTGGCATTTTACCGCATCTTTTTCCGTCATCAGTACGGGATGGTCATCATTAAAAATCAAATCTTCGGCGCGGTAAAGATGGTGATCCGTAAACGGATGTTCAATGACATCTAAACCTTTGCGGCGCAGTTGCTCAAAAAACCGGGCGGGATTGCCAATCCCGGCAAGCACATGAACACGCTGCCCTTTCAGATCGGTAAGCGAACAGGTTTGTTCAGGGTCGTTAAGACTAACCAGTGTTTCTCCCTGATAACGCATCACATATTCATTCCGGCTCGATGCGCCATTGGTGATAACAAAATCCACTTTCTCTTTTCGTGACACCGGTTCGCGCAACGGCCCGGCCGGTAAACACAGGCCATTGCCAAAGCGACGCATGCCATCGATTACGACAATTTCGACATCACGTTGCAGGGCATAGTGTTGCAGACCGTCATCGCTGACAATAATGTCGCAACCCGAGTGCTGCTGTAACAGGCTTGCGGTTTTAACCCGATCCGGCCCCACCGCCATCGGACAACCGCTGCGTCGGGAAATCAGAATCGCTTCGTCGCCAACCATAACGGGATCCGCATCGGGACGCACCTGTTGCGGCCAGCTGCGCGCCTTGCCGCCATAACCGCGACTGATAATGCCGGGCGAGTAACCGGAGCGTTTCAACAGATGGGCGATGTGTATCACTACCGGCGTCTTGCCGGTGCCGCCAACGGTCAGATTGCCAACCACAATCACCGGCACTGTTAAACGATGACGCTTCAACAGGCCCATGGCATACGCCAGTCGCCGCATAAATATAATCAGGCAATACAGCCAGCTCAACGGTCGCAATAACAAACTCAGCGCATTATTGTTATACCAGCTATATTCAAGTGACTTGGCAAAGGACATCGCGTCAACCTTCACTAAACTGCAGACGATGCAGCGCAGCATACTGACCGTTTTTCGCCAGTAGTTCGGCATGACTGCCCGTTTCGACAATGCGGCCCTTGTCCATGACCACGATCACATCCGCCTGCTCGATGGTGGACAGGCGGTGGGCAATCACCAGCGTGGTGCGATTCTGCATTAATTCTTCCAGCGCGCTCTGAATAAAGCGTTCCGATTCCGTATCCAGCGCCGAGGTCGCCTCATCCAGAATCAGCACCGGCGCATCTTTGAGAATCGCGCGCGCAATCGCCAGTCGCTGGCGTTGTCCCCCCGAGAGCAGCACCCCGTTTTCACCGACCATGGTCTGCATGCCTTCCGGCAGTTTTTCAATGAACTCCAGAGCGTGAGCCGCCTTTGCCGCGCGGCGAATATCCTCTTCGCTGGCTGAGTCCAGCGCGCCATAGGCAATATTGTGAGCAATGGTGTCATTAAATAAGGTGACATGCTGACTGACCAGCGCCATGTGTGAACGCAAATTTTCCAGCGTCAGTTCGCGAATGTCGTGACCGTCAAGCTGGATCTGTCCACTGCTGGGATCATAAAAGCGCGGCAGTAAACTCACCAGCGTGGTTTTACCCGCGCCGGAACGGCCAACGAAAGCGACATTCTGTCCCGGTTCGATCAGCAGGTTGATGTCATGTAGAACCTCATCCCCCTGCGGCGTATATCGAAAACTCAACTGCGTATATTTTATCTCACCCTGCACTTTCTCCAGCCGTTGATGACCTTCATCCGGTTCGGGAACTCGATCCAGAAAATCAAATACGCTTTGCGCGGCGGCGATACCCCGTTGCAAGGTCGCGTTGATCGTGGTCAGTCGTTTGGCGTGTTGCATTAACAGCAACATCGCCGTCAGGTAAGAGCCAAATTCACCCACCTGTAATTCAAGTTTAAAGGCAAAGAAAATCATCAGCGCGAAGGCTATCGCCACAATGAATTGAATAATCGGTGAACTCAGAGCGTTGGTGACAGCCATGCGCAAAAACTGGCGACGATTATGATTATTGATTTTATTGAACTGCCCGGTTTCATAAGCCTGCCCGCCAAAAATTTTGATTTCACGGTTAGCTTCGATGACTTCTTCTGAAACTGTGCTAACGTTGCCCATCGATTTCTGGATGCGGTGGCTGAGTTTACGAAAACGTTTGCTGATATAAGTAACCAGTCCCACCAGCACCGGCGTAATCGCCACCAGAATCAGCGTCAACCAGGTGCTGTAATACATCAGCATGAACAACAGGGCGATAATGGTCAGACTGTCCCGCACCAGCACCGTGATCACCGATGAAGAGGCTTCGGCTAATTGCTCCACGTCATAAACCATTTTCGAGAGTAATGCACCCGAAGAGGACGTGTCGTAAAACGTGACCGGCAGACGCAGAAGCTGATTGAATAATTGTTTGCGCAGATCCCGAATCACACTGCGCGCAACAAACGCCATACAATAATCAGACAGGAAACTACCGACGATGCGCACCGCGAAAATAGCGATAATAACCAGTGGAATCCATTGCAATACGGTGGGATCTTTCTTGACAAAACCATCATCGAACAGGGGCTGGATAATACGCGCAAACGCCGCTTCCGTTGCCGCAAACAGTATCATCCCTATAATCGCCAGAATAAAAGCTTTGGTATAAGGACGAACATAACTCAACAGCCGCCGGTAAACCGCGGCGCCACTCGTATTCGCTTGTGTCTCGGTCATCAGGCTCAGTCGTTGGCGAGTTTGGTGGCAAAGGTCAGGTGCACCAGTCCCAGTTGACGGGCGGCATCCATCGCCCGCACCACTGCCTGATGCGGCGTATTCTGATCGGCGCTGATGATCAATTTGGGTTCGCTGCTGTCGTCGCCCTGCTCCGCCCGGACTTCGCGAATACCCCGTTTTAGCGATCCAATCGTGCCGTCCTTGAGCTTGCGCTGATTTATAAAGTAACGACCCTGACCATCGATGCTGATTTCAATCACAAACTTTTCAGCCACGGCTTCTTCACCACTGGACTCGGGCAGCTCAATACTGAGCTCCGACTCGCGTTCAAAGGTGGTCGAGACCATGAAAAAAATCAGCAGCAGAAACACCACGTCGATCAACGGTGTCAGATTCAGCTCCAGATCCCTGTCCCGTTTGGGTGAAAAATTCATGCCGTGTTATCCTGCCCGGTATCATCCTCACGATCGCCGTGCATCACATCCACGATCTTCAGCGCATCGTCTTCCATCAACAGCACCAGTTCATCCACCCGGCCGCGGAAAAAGCGATGAAAAATCAGGCTGGGAATCGCGACGGATAAGCCGGCTGCGGTGGTGATCAAGGCTTCGGAGATCCCGCCGGCCAGCACCTCGGGATTACCCACGCCATGGGTGGTAATCGCGGCGAAAACCTTGATCATGCCAATCACTGTCCCCAGCAGGCCCAGCAACGGGGTCACCGAGGCAATAGTGCCCAGGGTATTCAGATAGCGCTCCAGTTGCATGACCACCTGACGACCGGCTTCTTCAATCGCTTCTTTCATGATTTCTCGCGGGTGATCGCGATTAACCAGCCCGGCGGCCAGAATGCGCCCCAGTGGTGAATTTTCAGCCAGTGCGTCGATGTGTTCATCGTCCAGCGCATCGCTTTTGTGCCATTGCCAGACCTGCCCGACCAGATGTCGGGGCGCAATGCGTTTGGGCTGCAACGACCAGAAACGTTCGCCAATAATGGCGAGAGCGAGAACAGAGGCCAGAATAATAGGCAGCATGAGCCAGCCGCCAGCTTGAACCATTTCAAACACGTCTTTGAATTCCTTGATTTTTTTGATTGATGAGAGGTGAAAACAACATTGCGGCTCACTTTAACAAAGTAACCGCATCCCTGAAAGGGTGCTGGCTCTCATTATTTAAGGAAGCTGATTAATTCCGTTCGTGGTGAAGTCCTGAGCCTGACGAAGGGGCGAACCATGAACGCTAAGCATTGTAAAATCATAATGTTATATGCTTCACCCTTCGACAGGCTCAGGGCGAACGGAATTAATCAGCTTCCTTAACCGTATAATGGCGCTTAAAACGAATTCCAGTAATGCCCCTGCATCTGCCGGAAAAGCTCTGGCGTCAACGCCTTTCTCTGTCCGAGAATAAACCGGATCGCGCCGGTTTTCGAGGTCTGCAACGGCTGAATCCGGCGCGACTGATACCGCGTCAGCACCTGCGGGTGGGGGAAGCCGTAACGGTTCCGGTATCCGACCGGAAATAATATATAGCGCGGCGAAACCGCATCGATGAAGGCCGCTGTCGAGGAGGTGCGGCTGCCGTGATGCGGCGCGATCAGAATATCCGCCGCCAGCGCCCTGCCATAGCGGCGCAGCAATTCACGTTCCGCCGCCGCTTCAATATCACCGCTCAACAGCAGCCGCTGTCCGCCCGCCTCGACCAGCAACACGCAGGATTGATCATTGCGCTGCAAAGCGGTGTTCACGGGCGGATGAAGCAAACGAAAGCGCACCCCATCCCAGTTCCATTGCTGACCGGCATAACAGGGGCTAATCGTTCGGCCAATTCCCTTTCTTTTCATTCTCGGCAGATCGCTGCCTGAGATCTGCCGAGCCGGAATCGCCGCCAGCAGCGCCTTCGCCCCGCCCATGTGATCATTGTCGGCATGGCTCAGGATCAAATGGTCAATCGCATCAATGCCCTGATTTCGTAAAAACGGGATCAACACGGCCTCGCCGATATTAAAATTCGCGCCGAATCGCGCGCCGGTATCAAAGACCAGCACATGCTGTTGAGTCTGCAACACCGCCGCCAGCCCCTGCCCCACATCCAGCAGGGTAAAACGAAGCTCGCCCGGCGCAGGAACGGCAAGCCGGGTCAACAACAGCGGCAGCAGCATAACGCCGCCCAGCCAGCGCGCCGGTATGCCCTTCGGGGCCAGTAACCAGAACATGCCCGTAATGCTGAGTACGAAGGCGGCGAATGAAGGTGATGCGGTCGCGCCGCTTGCAAATGAAAACCCGGCCAGCCATGACAGATAATCCAGCAAAATGCCTGATAACCAGACAGCCACTTGAATCAGCGGTCCCGCCCAGTCCGGATCGATTAACAGCAGAACACTTCCCAGCAGACACAGGGGCGCAATCAACAGACTTACCAGCGGAATCGCAATGGCATTCGCCAGTGGCGCAATTAAGGATACCTGTTGAAAAAATAACAGCAGCACCGGCATCAGGCCCAGCGTGACCCGGGATTGCGCCCGCCACCACTGTCGCCCTTTACTCTGCCGGCCGACACGCGCAGCCAGAGCGTAAACGATAAACCAGACCGCAACAAAAGAAAGCCAGAAACCGGCCGACATCACCGCCAGTGGATCAATGATCAAAATCAGGAGCAGAGCCAGCGCCAGCGTGCGCCCGGGACTGAGCCGGCGATTAAAAATAAGCCCCAGCATCACTACTGACAGCATTATCAGCGCACGTTGGGTGGGAATTGAAAAACCGGCCAGCGCGGCATACAGCAGTGCCGCCAGCATGGCGCCGCCGGCGGCGGCCTTCGGCGCAGGACAGAGAAGCAACAGGCGGCTGGAAAGACGCCAGAGACGATTCACCAATAAAAAAATCAGCCCCGCCACCAGCCCCACATGCAAACCGGAAATAGCCACCAGATGGCTGGCGCCGGTCTGTCGCAACCATTGCCACTGCTCCCGTGTAATCAGGCTGCGTTCACCGATCGCCAGCGCCAGCAACAGGCCGCGACTCGGGCTGTCCGCGGTCAGGGTCACGATGCGATCCCGGATCCGCTCTCGCAAACAGAGAATGAAACAACCTGAACTATCCTCTGCTAGTCTATGATTTTTCATTGATTTTCGAATATATCCGGTCGCGCGAATGCGGTGTTGGAAGAGCCAGCCTTCATAGTCGAAGCCGCCCGGATTCATCAGCCCGTGCGGGCGTTTCATGCGCACCAGAAACTGCCAGCGCTGCCCCGCATGCAGGTTTTCAGGCCGACTGCTGCGATAGGCGCTCAAACGCACCCGTCCCGGTGAGGGATGGATCGCCCCCGCATGGCTCAGGCTTTCGATTTCAAACTCGAAGCGGGTTCGCCCCCGGGCGACCTGCGCATTCTGTTCCGGCAGGCTGACCACCACCCCACGAATCAGCAGATCCCGCCCCTCAAGTTGGACCGGCAGAGAACGACTGATGATCAGATTCGCCTGCAGCAACGCCCAGCAAAATCCCGCCAGACACCAACCCAACAGCCTGCTATTACCGGGAAGCCAGAGCGCTGGCAGCAAAGCCGGCAACAATAGAACCGGGTAAACCGGGGCCGGCAAAACAGGAGAAAATTGAAGAATAAGCACGCCTGCCAGAAAGGCCGGAACGCCGGTGCGAAGGGGAAAGCCTGAACGCATGGTTTCATCCTTGAAAGTGTGCGTAAAAATATTTTCTGCGAGATAACAAAAAACCGCATCAGATCCATTACACTATACGCGGATACATTTTGTCACACGAACAATAACTATATCTGCAATGCCAAGAAAATTCATCAAGCGTTATATGCCGGATCACCAGAAAATCCGC
The DNA here is from genome assembly GCA_015491815.1 of Gammaproteobacteria bacterium. GTDB lineage: Bacteria > Pseudomonadota > Gammaproteobacteria > UBA6429 > Thiohalophilaceae > JAADGZ01. The sequence goes on from WFVC01000013.1 coordinate 20,414, forward strand.
AACCACCCCCAGCTAAACCGTCTTTTCGGCACCCTGCTTCATGATCCCAACCTGCTGCACCTGAACCGACGTTCGGTCTCCGGCGCATTTGCCATCGGCCTGTTTATGGCCTTCATGCCGATGCCCTTCCAGATGCTGCCCGCCGCCGCCGGCGCGATCATTTTCAGAGTCAATTTACCTATCTCAGTCGGTCTGGTCTGGGTTTCCAACCCGCTTACCATGCCGCCACTGTTCTACTTCTGCTATAAAGTCGGCACCTGGATATTGCAGGAACCCATACAACATATTGAATTTGTACTCTCCAGCCACTGGCTCATGACCGAGCTGGCCGAAATCTGGCAACCCTTCCTGCTGGGCTGCTTTACCGTCGGCGCTATCAGCGCCCTGCTTGGCGCCGGAACTGTTCGCCTGCTCTGGCGTCTACATATTATTCGTCATCTAAAACTACGCCGTCTGCGACGGAAAAAACACGAGTAAATTGATATGAAACTATTTATTACTTTTATTTTATCTTTGTTACTGACAAACAGTTTTGCCGGAGACGCTAATACCATGCCAAATTCTTCTAATTCTCTCGTAACCGACCCGATAATAGAAAAACTGGCTGATAAAAAAATCTATTTTGGACACCAGTCGGTTGGCAATAACATCATGCAGGGCATCGAGGAAATTCTGACAGATACGCAGAAGAAAAAATTTCATATACTCGATTCGCTCGATGCGAGTCACTATCAGGGAGCCATGTTCGCTCACTCACGCATCGGCTACAACATGGATCCCGAATCAAAAATTATTAGCTTTAATAATTACATGGGCAACCTCGAACAATGGCAGCCGGATATCGCCATGTTCAAATTCTGTTATATCGATGTTCGCGCCGATGCCGATGTGAATAAACTATTTCAGGAATACAAAAACCGCATGCAGGTTTTAAAAGAAAAATATCCCAACGTGCAATTTGTCCATTTCACCGTACCCTTGACCATCGTGCAAACCGGTATTCGCGCCGATATCAAAAAAATAATCGGAAAAGAAATCGGAGGTTATGCGGATAATATAAAACGCAATGAATACAACGCACTTCTACGTCAGACCTATGCCGGGAAAGAACCTATCTTTGATCTGGCGGAAATTGAATCCACCCGCGAAGATGGCTCCCGCGTCAGTTTTACTGAAAACAACAAACAGTATTATGCCCTGGCGCCGGAATACGGCAGGGACGGACGGCATCTTAATGCTCTGGGAAGAAAAATCGTGGCGGAAAAATTACTGACATTTCTTGCCACGCTTAAATAAAATATAAGAAGTTCATCCGGTGCATTTATAATGAACCATTATTAATTTTCTATTTATATGTTTGTGGTTCAATAATCGCCGGAATAACTTTCCCATTCATCAACACCACATAAATATCATATTTATTTTTTGTTGCTTTGGTTTTAATTTTAATCAGGTAGTGCCAATGTTTAGCATGCTTTGGCATCGGCCTTATCTCTATTTCTTTTACAGATCCGCTGGAATGTGAAGAACTATTGAAATTTCTAACCGCCTTAATCGCCTGAAAAACAGTTAAAGGCGGTGCGCTAACATCTGGATTCCATTCTGGACTATTCGCAATGTCTTTCTCACTGACAAAGGCGACCATTCTTAGATCATCAAATTGCTCAAATATTTCTACTTTTGATTCAAATGCATATACATTTGTTGAACATATAACGATAGCTAGATATAACCAACTGGAATACTTCATTATGATAATTCCTCCTGATTTTGTGCGTACAACTGGATAAGACTATTCGGCATCAGACAATATATCAGCAACCAATTTATAGACTACTCATAGATAGGTACTTAAGGATATGGGCAATTGTAGGTGCGGCTTTAGCCGCACAAAATGCTTAATCAGATAACACAATATATGTTATTCAAGCACGCTGTTCGCCTCACCTGTACCCGCAGGGTAGAAGCCGAACCTACAGGTCGATAAACGCCTTAAGTACCTACGTATGATAGACTACTATAGTGGAATATGCCCGTCCCGACAAAATTCAGCCGATTGTTCAAATTCAAAGGTCGTATGGGCAAGATTAAAATCTTCCAGGCTCTGTTTTAAATCCTGTTTTATACTGTTCTGCATTTCCGCGCTAAGAGGCGTATCAAGCACCAGATGCGCGGTTAACACATGGCGTTCACCATCCAGCGACCAGAGGTGTAAATAATGCACTTCGGCTATATGCGGAATCGAGATCAGTTTCTGGTAGATCGCTTCCCGTAAAGATTTATCCGGAACCGCCTGTAAAAATATTTTCAGCGTCTGAGTTAAATTTCTGATGACATTGAATAAAATAAATAATGTAAACGCGATCGACAGCAGGGGATCAAGAATCGGCCAGTCGACAAACATTAATACGATACTGACAATCAATACCGCGAGCCAGCCAAGCACGTCTTCCAGCAAATGCCAGTTTAACACCCGCTCATTCAGCGTTTTTCCACGACTGAGTTTATAGGCGGCAAACCCATTCACCACCACGCCCAGTACAGCAAGCCCGAACATGCCCTGAGTATGTGGCATCAATGGCGCGGCAAGACGTGGAATCGCTTCCGTTAATACCCAGATTGATCCCGCCACCAGCACCAGCGCATTGATCAGGGCGGACAATAAAGAAAGTCGATAATAACCGTAGGTAAATTCACTGGAAGCCTTCGTGCTGGACAGACGACCCAGCACCCAACCCATGCCGATGGAGAGCGTATCGCCCAGATCATGCACTGCATCCGCCATGATCGCCGTACTGTTCGTTAACCAACCACCGACAAACTCAATAATCGTGAAGCAAAAATTAAGTACAAACGCCCAACCAATTCTGTTTGAGATCGCATGTTGATGGCTATGGTCATGCATAATAAGAGGATTCAGCCCGGCGGATCAGACATCAAACCTGATCCGCCTCGCCAGGGTTATTCATATTTTCCTTTAGAGAAACGCGCATAAAGCACAGGTAATACGAATAATGTTAGCACAGTAGAAGAAAGCAGTCCGCCAACGACGACCGTCGCCAATGGCCGCTGAATTTCAGAACCCACTCCCGTTGACAGGAGCATGGGGATCAACCCCAGAGCCGTGGTCCAGGCGGTAATAAAGACCGGTCGCAATCTGGACAGCGCGCCTTCCAGCACCGCCTGTTCTAAGTTCAGCCCGCCTTCCAGCGCCTGGTTAATCGCATTGACCATCACTACGCCATTCAATACGGCAACGCCCAGTAGAGTAATAAACCCGATCGATCCCGGTACAGACAGGTATTGTCCGGAAATAAACAGGGCGGCGATACCACCGATTAGAGCGAGAGGCACATTGACCATAATCAACAATGCCTGTCCGACAGAGTTAAATGCAAAATACAGCAGCAAAAAGATCAACCCCAGCGATAACGGCACCACAATCATCAGGCGCGCCTGCGCCCGTTGCTGATTTTTAAACTGTCCGCCGAAAACAACGCTATACCCAACAGGGAGATCGATTTCATTATTGATGCGTTCCTGTAATTCCGCCACCAGTCCGCCCATATCACGACCTTCGACATTGGTTTGAATCACGACTCGACGTTGCACATCGTCACGACGAATCTGCGGGGGACCGGATTCAATTTTCACCTCGGCCACATCACTTAATTTAACCCAGGCGCCATTGGGCGCCTGCAGAATCAGGTTACGAATTGCTTCAACGCTATTACGATATTCTTCATCAAGCCGTACATAAATATCGTAACGTTCATTGCCCTTGATCACCTGTCCCGCAGCGCGTCCGCCAATGGCGTCAGAGACCAGATCCATCACCTGCGCCACCGGGATCCCATAACGCGCCAGCGTATCGCGATCAGGACGAACCGCAAGTTGCGCCTCACCACCGATCTGCTCCATCGCTACTCCGCGTGTGCCTTCGACTTTTTTCACCAGCGCTTCTATTTCAGTACCTTTCTTCGCCAGCGTATCGAGATCCGATCCAAACAGCTTAATCGCCAGTTGTGCGCGAACGCCGGACAACAGTTCATCGACACGCGTTGCAATTGGTTGAGAGAATGAGAACAGCAAGCCCGGATGCACGCTCATTTTCTCTTCCATCAATTTCTGCAAAGCCTGACGATTGCTGGCGCTGGTCCACTCATGCACCGGCTTCAGGCCCACAAAAATTTCAACATTGGATACCGGTTCCGGATCACCGCCAATTTCCGGCCGCCCTACCCGGCTGGTGGCGTAGATCACTTCAGGAAACGTCAATAAAGCCGCTTCCAGTTTACCCGCCACTTTTAAGGCCGTATCCAGACTTGAAGATGGCGCCAACGTGGTTCGAATATTAAGCGTGCCTTCTTCCAGTTCGGGAACAAACTCTGTTCCCAAAAAGGGCACCAATGCAAGAGAGCCAAGAAACAGCAGGAAGGCGCTCACGATTACCAGTTTATGCCGCTGCTGAATCCAGCTCAGAGCCTTTCGATAAAAGCTCTCCAGTCGCGGCATAATAAAGCCGTCGCGATGACGGACATCATGCTTGAACAAATAGGTTGAAAGCGCCGGCACGACAACCAGCGCAACCAGCAGAGAAGCAATCATGGCCAGCACGATTGAAACCGCCATCGGCTGGAATAATTTACCTTCAACCCCTTCAAGGCTGAACAATGGCGCAAACACAATAATCACAATCATCACCGCAAAAAATACCGGTCGTCCGACTTCCTTTGCCGATTCCTGTATTAGCAGTGCTATGCCACCGTCACCATCCTGTCGATGATGCTGTACAAGGCGACTATAGATGTGTTCCATCATCACCACCGAGCCATCCACCATCATGCCAATCGCAATCGCCAGACCTCCGAGCGACATCAGGTTGGCGGAGACATTCCAGTAGGCCATAGCCATCAAGGCCAGACCGACTGAAATGGGAATTGAAATCAATACCAGAAATGTCGCCCGAATATTCATCAGGAACAACATCAGGACAATAACGATCAATACAAAGGCCTGCATTAACGCCCCGGTAACTGTCGCCACTGCCTGATCCACCAGACTGGCCTGATTATAAAAAGGCTCCAGCGTCACGCCATCGGGCAGTGCGGCCTGAATCGCAGGAAGACGTGCTTCAATGCCTTCAATCGTGGCCTTGGTATTGGCGCCCAACCGTTTAAGAATGACGCCAGCGACCACTTCACCCAGTGCTTCCGGTTTGCCATTGGCGTCACGCCGGGTAATGGAAACCGCACCCTGTCGGATTTCTGGACCGAAGGCGACATTGGCGACATCTTTTACCCGCACCGCGACCCCATCGACATCTTTTAACGGTATATTGCTGATATCGCGTAAGCCATCTTTGCCACTGCGCACCCAACCTACACCGCGAATGACCAGCTGTTCTTCACCGCGATCCATATACCAGCCACCGGCATTGCGGTTATTATTTTCAATGGCTTTGGCAACATCATCACCGGTTAAGCCATAAGCTAACAAGCTTTGTGGATTGAGTTGCACCTGATACTGGCGTACTTCACCACCAAAGGACAACACTTCGGTTACCCCGCCAACCGGCATCAACAAAAGTTTAACAATCCAGTCGTTATAACTACGCAAGGTAATCGCATCAAATTTTTCCGGATCATCGGCGCGTAAAATATATTGATAAACCTGCCCCAACCCTGAGGTATTCGGGCCAATGCCCGGTGTGCCAATGCCTTCGGGAATTTCTTCGCGTGCGGTTTGCAGGCGTTCAAACACCAGTTGTCGGGCAAAATAAATATCGGTGCCTTCCTTGAAGACCACGGTAATTACAGACAGGCCGGTTTTTGAAATCGAACGCACTTCCTCGACATCGGGCAGAGCATACATCACCGCCTCAATCGGAAAGGTAATCAATTGTTCAACTTCTTCGGCAGCCAAACCTCGCGCCTCGGTGTTGATCTGCACCTGCACATTAGTTACATCAGGAAAAGCATCAAGATTAAGTTTTGGCAAGACCATAAATGCTGCCGTGGCCAGGGCGATCAACGCCAATACCACCAGTAGACGACTACCGACCGCAAGGTCGATCAATTTATTCAACATCGCTCGTCTCCTTAGTGGTTGTGGACTTCAAAACCGGACTTGGCCAGTTCGGACTGAACAAAAAAAGCACCCTGCGTAACGACACGCGTCCCGGATTTAATTCCCGAAATTACCGCCTGTCCTCCGGTTACTCTATCCAGCTCAACTTCATGCGCCTTGAACTCGCCTTCTTCATCGCCTTCAATCAACACCTGCCAGTCACCATCCGGACTACGAAGAACGGCGGCTTCTGGTACAGCCAGCGCTCGAACTTCATCCGTAATTTCAATTTGCGCACTGACAAACATACCGGGATGCAGTCGATCATTTTTATTTGGCACTTCAATACGCACCGCAAGGGTGCGGGTTGTTTCATTCAGGGTATGATTAATCTGGCTGACCTTCGCCGGAAGTTTCTCATTATTGATCACAATCTGAACCGCGCTGCCCAATTTTATTTTTCCGGCAAGATTGGGCCTGACCTGCGCTTCCACCCACATCAGGGATTCATCGGCGATGACCATTAACTCCTGACCGGCCTCAACCCGTTCACCCACGATAAAGTTATCATGCAATACCCGTCCCGCCTGCGGCGCGAGTAAATGAAAAATACCATTCGCCAGAATCGCATCCTTGTTTTTCTGCAGTTGATCTATCTGCGCCAGAGTCATGCCATAGGCCTGAATTCTTCCCCGCGCCAGTTCCCAGTTTACTTTTGCTTCGGTATAACGGCGTTCCGAGACGACTTTGCGTCCCAGTTTTTTAACTCGCAGCCATTCACGGTGAGCGACCAGATATTCGCCCTGCGCTTCGGCCATTTCCACGCTGGACAGAGTCAGCAAACGTTGACCTTTCTTGACTTCATCTCCCAGCTTCACCGAGCGCCCCACAACCTGTGCGGCAATACGCGGGGTGATCTTCACCGTTTTATAGGCATTAAACTTGACTTCGCCCGGCGCACGTAGAACTTCGGGAATAGTGCGCAACTGTATTTCAGTCACCTGAACATTCGCCATTTTCATTTGTTCAGGAGTTAATTTAACTACGCCCTCTTCGTTATGCTCGTCACCGTGTCCTGCTTCTTCACTGCCATGCTCATCATGGCCGCCATGTCCTGTTTCCGCCTGCGCCATCGAAAAAATATTTAATGACACTGTTACCAGCAGGATGCTCATATAGTATTTAATATTCATATCAATTCTCTTCTACAGTAAGTTGTAACCAGTCGTTAATGCTGGCGGTGACTAACAGCCAGTCGAACCCGGCCAGCCAGGCCTGTCCACGCAATTCATAACCGGCAGACTGAGTATCCAGCGCCTGTTTAAGTTGCACAAGGTATTCTGTTGTACTCATATCACCGGCGCGCCAGAGTTTTTTGATCAGATTTAACTGGCGATTAACGCTCACTCTTCCGGTTTTTTTCCAGTTCGCCCAGGCCTGTTGTAACAGACGATAACGTTCAGTCGTCGCCAGTACGCCGGCGCGCTGTTGCAAAAACATCTGTTGCGCCAATTGCTCACGACTGATCAACGTCTGTTGCGCCTCTTCTACTTCAGCGCGATAAGTATTACGGATATTCAGGGGAATACTCAGGGTCGCCCCCAGCAAAGTTTCCCTGTCTTCCTTACCGCCGCGCAGAGCAATTGTCGGATCCCAGCTACGCTCGCTTTTTCTCAACTCGACCAGTTGGCGACTTGCGGCAACCTCGGCTTCAAGCGCACGCATCACCGGCAAGTTGCGGATATATTTATCCGTATCAACAGGAAGTTTGGCGCTCGGTAATTCGTCCGGCAACGCGGGCAAGCGATCCGGCTGTTTAACAAAAATGGCGCGCAAATTTTCTCGCGCAGCGGCGGCATCGGACAAAGCCTGCGCATGTGTCATAAGCGCCTCTGAATAAGCCAGCCTCGCCAGATCCAGTTCCACCTGATTGAGATCACCGGCCTGAAAACGCTGTTCAGCAATATCGGTAAATTCCTGCATCAATTCCAGCGCTCGTCCAGCCAGCGTCGCCTGCTCATCCCGCGTGCGTTTCCCGGCAATGGCTGTCAGCAACTTGTGCGATAACGTCTGTATCGCTATCTGGTAATCCGCGCTGGCCTTCGCCAGCTCAAACTGAGCAACACTGGTGCGCGATCCCCGCTGGTCGCCCATATCAATGGTCTGACTCAATTGAATGTAGGAAGTGTTGATATCCGTTTTTTCCGAATCAATTTCCAGCTCCGGGTTATACAGCGCATTATCCGCTGCACGCACCGCTGCACGACTGGCGTTAAGCGCCGCCTCCGCGGCGCGTTTACGAGGATGATGCTCAATTGCGGTTTGTAATGTTTGCCTCAGCGCCGCAGGCGCAATACTGTCCAGCATTAATTTTTTCTGAGGCTTGTTATTCTCCGACTGTGCGGATAATGGCGAGACAATGCAAACTACCAGCGTGGAAACTGCCAGTAATTTTTTAAAACTGAACATACAGGTGGATCTAGACATAACGAATCCTGAAATAAAATATACAATAACGTCATCCTGTCAACACAGGTGACAGATGAACAGGTAACAAGGAAAATTCAGGGTTTACGCCGTAGGCGGAGGAGTTGGTGGCTGTTGGGTAATAAAATAACGATGTTTGCTTGAGACAGGTTTGTAGCTATTGTTGAGCACCGGCGGAAAAATAATGGCTTCAGAAAAGACGCCAAAGAAATGCACGCAACCATGACAACATTCATCACAGTTCGCATGCGTAAAATCAGCCGAGTCATTATGCGCACTGAGTTCATGGTTTTGCTGAAAAACACCAAGTGATTTATCCATCCCCGCCGCCCATGAGAGGCTGCCAAACAGAAGGAAAAGCACCATGATTTTGATAATAAGTCGTTGCATAACAGCAGCAGTCTAGCAACGAACCGCGTGTTTTCGCAAGTGCAAGGATAAAGATAGTGCTAAGGACGCTCTGATTAATTCCGCCGTTCGTGGTGAGCCTATCGAACCATGAACGCTAAGTATTGTAAAATCATAATGTTATATGGTTCACCCTTCGACAAGCTCAGGGCGAACGGCATTAATCAGAGATTTCCTAAATAGTAAACAAACTCCCCCATAGCAAGCCATCGGGGGAGTTCATCCAGAGTGGTTAACTTCAGCTCTTACGCCTCAAAATCGCCCCCAACCCCAGTAAACCACTGCCAAATAACCAGACAGCCGGAGGAAGTGGCACCAGTGACGGAGCCTCTGACGGACAGGCGCCATACAGGCAACTTATCCCCAGTCTGTAGTTGCCCGTTTCATTCCAGCCGGTATCAGCCAGGCCGATTTTATAGATGCCGGTTTCGGTTAAATTAAGTTCGGGTGTGACAGAACATAGTGTTGCCGCACCGAAACTACCCGAATTACCGTTACATGCCACATTTTCAATTAAATTCCCAAGTGGATCCCAAACATCAAGATTTAAATCCAGCCCACCTGATAGTGAGGCCACCGTGAGCTGCACCCCCGATCCAGCTGCGCCATTGAATGCCAGAAAGTCTGTATCACCAAGATGCCCCAATGTTTCATCTAGAGCCTCATCATAAGCAATTCCAGTCCAGTTATTGACTGGCGGGTTAAGGTCAAGACTCATTGTATAATTACCGCTTTCATTTGCCCCAAGATCGCTTAAATTGAGAAAATAGTCTCCCGTTGTTGATAAAGTTTGATCCAATGCGGCGCTACAGCGGGTGGCGGCGCCAAAACTACCCGCATTACCATTGCATGAAACTGTTTGTATGATGGAACCGTCTGGACCACGCAATACCGCTTGCAGATCCAGACCACCTGTTGATGTCGATAAAATTACTCGCAAGGAATCTCCCGCCACGCCACTGAAGCGATAATTGTCGACTTCAACGTTGCTGGCGAGGCCGCTGTTGATCGTATGGTCGCCATAGGCGATATCGACAAAACCGGTCAGTCCAGTCGTATCGACCGCGTTCTCGATCGTCGATGCCTGGGTCACGGCGGACACCAGCAGGGACAGGCCGAACACCGGCAGCACATGATAAGAATGTTTTGTTTTCATTTTTTTCTCCCTCTTTCTTGTTTGAAATAACCCTGTTTGTTTTCTGGTACGGTAGCCAGCGGCAGCAGCCCGCACAATGGGTCATTTGCGCCACAAGTACGACAGCGGGCAAATCACAGGCAATAGCGAATCCTGTGCAAACAACTGAAAAGACAAAAGTTTTGTCTATATCTTTCCGGTTAGACCAAAACACCCCCTACAAATGTAGTGGTGGATTGATGAGACGCTTCGGGTAAAGTTGGACAAAATATGGAACAGGCAGGGATTCATGGGAAACAAATCCGCAACGCCAGACACGCTTCAACCGCGTCTTCGCGCCGAACAACTACACACACATTATCAACAGCTTCCGGCCATGATTATCGCTCCGGCGCTGGGCGCTCTGTTTACAACCTGGGTGTTATGGGGAGCGGTCAATACGACTTACCTTGGTTTTGGACTGGCCGGAGTACTGAGCATATCGGCACTGAGAATACTATTGTTCCAACGATATTTCGCCCAGGACAGGCGGGAAACGGCAACGGAAAAATGGCATTATCTTGCGATTTCCCTTGCTCTGATTTCCGGTTGCATCTGGGGAAGCATGGCCATTTTTCTCTACCCTCCCCTGCAATCTGAATATGACGTCTACATGCTGGTTCTACTGGCGCTGGTGCCCGTCGCACCGATGGCGGCGCTGGCGGTCTATATGCCGGCATTTTATGCCTATTATCTCCCTTGCATTGCGCCCTTTATTATCACCCTGGGCATGCAGGAAAGCCGTGCGGAAAGAATGACCGCCCTGTTGCTTCTGATGATGACCGGGGCAATCATCACTTTCGCCAACCGATATGCCGCAATGCTGACCGAGGCGATTCGTCTGCGCCTGCAACTGGCGGATAAAACCGAACAGCTTGAACAGGCCGCTATTGTTAAAACACGTTTTCTGGCGGCGGCCAGTCATGACTTGCGCCAGCCGGTGCATGCAATGGGACTGTTCCTTGAATCTTTGCAAAACCGCTACCGGGAACTACGCGACAGCAAGCTTTTTACTCAGGTTGAGCAATCCATACTTACCCTGCGTCGTATGCTTGATGCCATGCTGGATATTTCACGGCTGGATGCCGACATGGTGGAAATCAGACGGCAGAATTTCAGGCTGGATAAACTTCTGAATCATCTGCATAACGAGTATGCCCCGCTTGCCACCCGAAAAGGACTGCGGTTTCGTTATGTCGCCAGCCGCCAGGTGGTCAACAGCGATCCGGTGCTGCTGGAACGCATTCTGAGGAATTTCCTGTCCAATGCAATCAAATACACCCATCATGGCCGTATATTGCTTGGTTGCCGCAGGCGTGGAGAGCAGATGCTTATCCAGATCTGCGACAGCGGCTTCGGCATTCCCGCCTCCCGGCTAGATGAGGTTTTTTTCGAGTTTACCCGTCTGCATAACACTGAAAATCATTCTGAGCAGGGGCTGGGTCTCGGCCTGTCCATTATCAAACGTCTGGCGCATTTACTGGAACACGAGATCACGGTTCATTCAGAAGAAGGCCGGGGCTCCATTTTCAGCATCGCGGTTCCCTGCAGCCGAAACATAGCAGAGAGCATACATAAAAATAACCCAATACATTCAGCCCCCGCTCCTGAACTTCGCCAATGGCGGGTGCTGATTGTCGATGATGATGAAGCCGTGCGTCTGGGAATGGCGGCCTTGCTTGAACAGTGGCATGCCGAGGTGATTAGCGCCGCAGGCATGAATGATTTACCTGATAAAATCAGCCAACTGGACTGCGCCCCGAATCTGCTGCTCGTCGACTATCATCTAAGCGCTAACATTTGCGCACAGGATGTTATTCACGCACTTCAGGTTGAATTCGGAAAACAGATTCCAACGATCATCATTACCGGTGATACAGAACCCACGCGCATTCGTGAAGCCCATGAAGCGGGTCACATTCTCCTGCACAAGCCCGTGGATCCGGAAAAGCTCAAGGCCTGTATCAGCTCACTGGTTCCAGCAAACCAAGTTGCTGGGCTCTGACTACCGCATCAGTGCGGTTATGGGCATGCAGATGATGCATAATATCGGAGACATGCGCCCGCACTGTCGTTTCCGCAATATTCAGGGCTCTGGCGATTTGCTTGTTGCTAAACCCCATAGCAAGGTATTGCAACACTTCTTCCTGACGTCGGGTCAGCACCGCGTTTGCATCGATCGCCGCCTCAGCAGGATGTAACAGGCTGTCCAGCGCAATCGATGGCACATAGGTTTCGCCATTCAATACCAGCAACAACGCATTTTTAATCACCTTACTATCCGCAGATTTGGGAATATAACCCCGCGCCCCGGCGTTCAGAAGATGAACCACGAGATTATGATTTTCACTGGCGGAAATCACGACGATGGGCGTATCAGGCAATAACTGAGAAATCGGAAGCAGACTTTTCAAACCGCCGCCATCCGGCAGCGCCAGATCCAGCAGCACCAGATCAAATTCAAGCTGTTCCTCGATAAGCCGGAAGGCGTCCTCTATGCAGGCCGCCTCGAAAATACAGACCTGCGAAGCAAGCTGCTGAATCACCGGACGCAAGGCTTCACGATAAAGCGGGTGATCATCAATCAAAAGAATTTTTACGGCTTTATCCATAGCTCGATATTTTATTTTAGTTTCCCTGTAAACCTTACGACTATTTCTCTCCGCTGGCAATCACCTGACAACGTTATCCCTGCAATACCCCGTCTGTCAGCATGCAGATCCGATCCATTTTTTCCGCAAAACGCATATCGTGGGTCACAATGATGAAACTGATGTTAAATTCCTGATTCAGTTCCAACATCAGACGATAAACGCTTTCTGCTGTGCGGGTATCCAGATTGCCGGTCGGCTCATCCGCCAGCACGCTCAGTGGTCGCGTGATCAGCGCTCGCGCCAGCGCCGCGCGTTGGCGTTCACCGCCGGACAGTTCATTGGGTTTATGCGTTACGCGGTGACCAAGCCCAACCCGTTCCAGCATTTGCGTGGCCGCTCGCGATGCTGACGCCGGTTTATCGCCGCGAATCAACAACGGCATGGCCACATTTTCCAGCGCGCTGAATTCCGGCAGCAGATGATGAAACTGGTAAACGAAACCCAGCGCCCGGTTGCGCAGAAAGCCGCGCGCGGCCGGATTCAGCCCGGCCATATCCCTGCCGTCAATTTCGACCCGTCCGGCTGTCGGCGTATCCAGCCCGCCCAGCAGTTGCAATAGCGTGCTTTTGCCTGAACCGGAGGCGCCGACGATCGCCAGTTGCTCACCTTGCCGCAACTCAAGATCGACATTTTTCAGGACTTCAACCGGCGCCGGTCCCTCATTGAAGGTTTTGCTTAAACCTTCACAACGCAGCACGATGCGTTTTTGCTCACTCATAACGCAGCGCCTCCGCCGGCTGGGTGCGACTTGCCCGCCAGGCCGGATACAAGGTCGCCAGCACTCCGAGTGACAGCGAAACCGCGCCAATCATCCAGACATCGCTCCAGTGCAGATCCGAAGGCAATTCACTGATGTAGTAAACCCCGGGATCCAGAAAATGTATGCCGAACAGGTTTTCGATAAAAGGCACCACCGTATCCAGATTCAGTGAAAGACTCACGCCCAGAATAATACCCAGCGCCGTTCCGACTACGCCGATCAAGGTGCCCTGCACCATAAAGACTTTCAAAATACTGGGCGGCGACATGCCCAGCGTGCGCAGAATCGCGATATCGCTTTCCTTGTCGGTAACCATCATCACCAGTGTCGAAACAATATTAAACGCCGCCACTGCGACGATTAGCAGCAACAACAGGAAAATCATGCGCTTTTCAATTTTCACCGCGCGGAACCAGTTGGCGTGATAGGAACTCCAGTCACGAATCCAGTACTGACCCAGCTCGGTGTTCAACAAATTCGCTCGCACCTGCGGCGCGCGAAACAAATCATCCACTTTCAGGCGCACGCCGGAAACGCCATCATCCAGTCGAAACACCCGTCGCGCATCATCCATATGCAATAAGGCCATGCTGCTGTCATATTCAAACATGCCCACGTAGAAAATTCCGACCACCTTGAAGCGTTTCAGTCGCGGCGCCACGCCGGCCGGGGTGACCTGAGCGCTCGGGGTCACCAGGGTGACCTTGTCGCCCACATTGGCATCGAGAATCCGCGCCAGATCGCGCCCCAGAATAATGCCGAACTGCCCCGGAATTAAATCACTTAACTTACCTTCAACCATGCTTGCGCCAACATTGGAAACAGACGGCTCCATTTCCGGCAGAACGCCGCGAATCAGGCTGCCGTTGACATGATTACGGTGAATCAGCATCCCCTGGGCCTCCACATAGGGCGCCGCCGCCAGCACATGCGGCTGCTCTTTCGCCCGCTGCACCACGTCAGACCAGCCAGTCAGACTATCCTGATATTTTGTGATCGTCAGGTGCGAGACCATATCCAGAATGCGCTCGCGCACTTCTTTTTCAAACCCGTTCATCACCGACAGCACCGTAATCAACGCCATTACGCCCAGCGTGATGCCCAGCATGGACGTCAGGGAAATAAACGAAATAAAGTGGTTGCGACGCCTGGCGCGGGTATAACGCAGACCAATGAAAAGTTCGAGCGGTTTATACATGGGCAGGCATTAAAACACAGATTGAACGGATTATAAATCGACAATATTAGGGGCTGTTGATCTTTCAGATGTTAGGCTGATTTTGAGAAAATTTTAGTCCTGACAAGGCATTTTTTACGTATCAATGCATTCCATTGATAGTAAAAAATAACGCTGGCAGGGCTAAAATTAGCCAAAATCAGACAATAGATGAAAGATCAACAGCCCCTGGAGGCACTGGTTCACAGACAGCCGGAAGATTTTAAGATAGGCTTTTTTACACTGAAAGTGCTTCCTGCCGGAAGTTATGGAAGCATCTGTCTATTCGGGTTAGCGATGACCAGGAAGGTCTGTCACTAAAATGAATCGCTGCAAACCCTGTTTTATGCGTTTCATCGCCTGCTCCTTCCTTGCCAATACCACATCAGACGGTGTGTCCGCCGTTGACCTGAAATTACTTACAAAAATTTCACGCGAGGAAACATCGATTTTAATCAACCAAGGAGAAGAGCATGATTATTTCAATGCAAGGAGACTGGAAGGTCAGCGTCAAAGCAAAAAATGCAGCCTACAGCCAGCGATTCATTATCACCGGCGCAACGTCGGGAAACGGCACACATTCAGGTACAGAGGGAACCACGGTTGATGTCAGCGGCGATCAATGGACGATTGCCATTCAGAATAATCCCGGCAGCGGCTATCAGATTTCAGACACCAAAATCGGACATCCGCATCGAGTCGGTGATAATTACGAGTTTGAAATATTCTCCAATGACGCCGGCAGCGATGAGGATTTTAACGATCTGATCCTGCTATGCTCCAGCGAAGTCAACATTAATGATTTTATTCTGTACGGGAATGTCTCGCTCTACAGTGGTCGCTGCCTGTTCAATCCCTGTCGTCAGGGGCCCTTTGTCATTGAAACCCGGGATGCGCTGCGCGAAGTGTTGAAAAACGCCAGTCTGCGCAAGGTGCTGGAGCGGGACTACCCGGAACGCCTGCGCGAGGAGATGGAAACATCCGCAACCTCAGAGAACCGCGCTTTCAAACCTGTCGTGATTGATTTATATAGTGAAGCCACGCAACCGCGAACCCGGCTTTTCTATCAGCGCATGGAACAGGCCGGCAAGGCGAAAAGCCAGAAAAAGAAAACCGTTTCCAGCTTTGCCGCAAAAAATTTCAGCCTGGCCACGCCTTTAAAAAATGAGCGCCTGCGGGAAGTCAGCCGTTTCAGCAATCAGATTGAACTGGCCAAAATCATTGACGGCCTGCGCCTCAATAATTGTCGCGTTAATCCGGCGGCCAATGTAACGCTGACCTTCGAGGAATATGATCGCAACGCAGAAGAACTGGCCGGCGGCCCCTACACCGGCACCGGCAACCGCCGCCTGCTGGGCGACACCATCACCGACATGCGCGGTAATTATATTTTCCGCTTCTCTTTTGATATGAGTTTTCCCGGCCTTGAAGACGATACCGATATCGCTCCCGGCGAGGGATTCGATGTCGCCTACCCTGATGTCATCGTTAAAATAACCACCTTCTCTCCTTACAGCGTTCTGTATGAAAGCGCGCCCTACTACAATATCCCCAATCTGAAGCGCATCAACCTGTGCCTGCCGGAATCACAGATCAGACCCTCCTCCGCCTGTTTCAACGGCAACCTGATTGGCAGTCTCGGCGATGTCTTTATCGGCGGCAATCAGAATGTCTCCGCCGCCGAAACGAATACCGCCTTGCAACGTCAGGGATACAGCAACTATCTACAGGCCGATGGCAAAATATCGGTCCACAGTCCACTGGCCGGATTCGATGTTGACTGCGCGGCCTGGCGCGGACGCATCGATATCAAAGGCTGCATGTATGATCTGGCAAAGACCGTCACCCAGAACAAGATCATCTGGTACACCATTCGCATCAAACGCAAGGGAAGCAGTCAGTGGCAGTTTGTCAGCCAGAATTACAAGCACCCGAAATATTCCAAACGCAACCTGCCTAATTATATTGGCGATGATGTCGGTCCCTTCACCCAGTCATTGCGGGTCGATGGCGGCCCGCATATTGACGCGCCCGCTTACACCAATATTCAACGCGAGATTTTTGTCGATGGCATTGACTGGGAATTCAGTAATCTGGATCGCTACATGCAATTGAACACCCGCCTCTATGATCTGATTTCAGGGATTCGGACGCCCGGCACATTTTATGTTCGCGTCGATGGCTATGACAGCAACGGTCACCCCGTTGCGAATGCGACGGACATGATCGCGCTGTATATCGACAATAATCCACTCCAGTTTGACTTAACCGATCCTGTTTTTACCGATCCGCTGGTGGTCGATTCCGGTTGCGGTCTATTCCGTCTCAGCGACAGTCAGATGAACACGCCCATACAACTGTCCTTCAAAGCCAACGATCCTGAAGGCTTTGTGCATTCCTATGTCCTGACGATGGGACGCTGCCCCGGGCCGATGATCGCGCTGCAGGTCAATCAACCCAATCCCCCGTTATCCGACACCCTCTCGGGTCAAACGGTACTGGCCGCAGGCGCGGCCGCCGATCAAACACCGGCGAACATCCACGAAAACGCCTGCCCGGGTTATACCGGCACGCAGAAAGATTTTTCTGATGCCGGAATGATTACCGTCGAAATCCAGCCCGCCGCATCCGAAGGCGGCTGGATTAGGCCCGATGAATATTTCACAACCCTCTCCTTCCATTTACTCGCCTACAAACGCATCACCAATGGCAAAAACACGGGCTTGAGTGATGATTACCGACGGCATTCTCAAATATTCATGGAACGAATCAACCCTTAACCGCCTCATCAAGTTGAATCCATCCGTCATGTCGGCTCAGGCCGGCATGACAAAATTAAAATCCGAGCATTATGTGATGTTTTTCCCCATTTTCACCCTGCAGGATCCATACTCGCCCCCCCGTTCTTATGAAATAGTTAAACTCCCTCCTGATAGAAGCCGATATAACTGCAATGACAAGCGCTTCAACAATAAATCCTCAGGTGAAGGGGCAAAATACTCAGAAGAATGAGTCAACAACCCCCGGGCTTCTGGAATGGCTGCGCCGCAGCAGTTTTGACGACTTACTTAACAGCGAGATGCATTCAAGAGATTTCAATGGATCTCGCTCTGAGTATATTTATATGCGGGTTCGGCTACTTTCCATTATATTTTCCATACTTTCACTACTCTGGATTCCAGTTGACATCTTCGTGATGACGGAAGATGAGTTAAGTTCAATTTTGACGCTGCGCCTTGCCTACAGCGGCCTGTTTTTGCTGCTTGGCCTGTCAACCAAAGGCGCGCAAAAATTACATTGCGCACACTGGCGTCTTAGCGCTTTTGTACTCATTCCATGCCTGTTTTACGTCGGCACACGCCTTGTTTTTAATCATGAAACGAATATCAACGGTGTGCTGCTGGGTTATTCTTTTTTACCTTATCTTACGGTAGTGCTGCTTGCCATATTTCCACTCACACTGATGGAGGGAGTGCGTTATGCTTCGATAGTCGGCATAACATTTTTTATCAGCGAAGTATATTTCAATGGTTCACTAACGATTGAAACACTGGTCGACATCTGGCTGCTAACCTTGCTCGCCGGCATTGCCATATGGGCGCAACTTGCTCAGTTGCATATGTTATTGCGGCTTTATCGTGAAGCGAGCCGCGATCCGCTCACCGGTCTGGTCAATCGCAGGGTTCTTAACAAATGGTTGAGTATTGAAATCACGCGAGCGCGACAATTGAAGCGCCCTCTTTCTGTCCTGCTGTTTGATCTGGACTTCTTCAAACGCGTCAATGATACCTATGGCCATCTAACCGGCGATAAAGTCTTACAGGCATTTTCACGCTTATTAAAAAGAGATCTGATTAACTCCAACCTTATTGGACGCTATGGCGGGGAAGAATTTATCGCACTTCTTTCAGGGAAAGACACCTCAGCGGCACTAAACATTGCTGAACGCATTCGAAAAAACTGTCACAGAATCCAAACTTATAATTCGGAAGGCCAGTTAGTTAATTTCACGGTCAGCGTTGGGGTAACGGGTCTACGCGATTCAGATACCATTGAGAGTCTAATCAGTCGTGTCGATAAAGGTTTGTATAGCGCAAAGATGAAAGGCCGCGACATTGTTGTACTGGCCGAAGATAATGAAAATGCCGCATCAGAAAATGAGAACAGGGAACAACAATAATATCAACAACAAACTCTAATCAATTTGCCAGTTTCACAGGTAAGCTGTCCTGTAAACAGATCGCCTGCGGCGACACCTGCGCTCGATAAGCCAGCACTTCAACCCCGGCGGCGGCAGCCTGTCGCAGGCTGAGTCCATATTCCGGGTCAATCTCATCCGCCGGTTGAAATGAGCGCGCATCTTCTCGCGTCACACAGAACAGAACCAGCGCCCGCGCGCCCTGTTGTTTCATCAACATCAGTTCGCGAAGATGTTTAGCGCCGCGCGCACTCACCGCATCAGGGAATATGGCGATGCCGGGTTCGACTACCGCTGTGACATTCTTTACCTCGACATAACAGACCGTGTCTGTATTTTGCAACAGGATATCGATGCGGCTGTTTTCCACTCCATAACACACTTCTGTTTTCAGTGAGTCATAGCCCTGAAGCTCGGTTATCACACCTGAGTCAATCCCCTCCAACACCAGCTTGTTGGCCAGATGGGTATCCACCCCGACCAGCGCCCCGTCATCACTGCTGGCCATCACCCAGCTATAGCGATACTTGCGTTTCGGGTTGGCGCTGTCTTTCAGCCAGATCTGACTGCCGGCTCGGGTCAGTCCCAGCATGCGCCCGGTATTCGGCGTATGCACCGTGATCTGCTCGCCATTTTGCAGACGCACATCCGCCAGAAAGCGTTTGTAGCGTCGAATCAGGGTCGCGGGAATCAGTTCGGGTGAATAATGCATAAGACAGTAAGGCGCTGAAAACAGGGGATAAAAACGTAAAGACTATTGTTTTTTGTCCGATTCTTTAAAATAGTTCAAGTTTTGCGTGTAAGCCATTGATGTACTATTATTTTACACTATCCCAGCATGATAACATTAGGAAGGAGATCACCATGCGCCGGCTGTTTAAATTACTCATTCTTGTCCCTCTTGTTTTTGGGGGATCGCTCAATCTGGCTCAGGCCGAAACCCTCAGCCTGCCCGAAAAAGCAGCCCCGGCGGCGGAGACCTACAGCATTGATTTGCCGGGACGCGGCATGACCATGGTCGAGGTGGAAAAACGCTTTGGCCCCCCCGGCAAAAAAGAAGATGAAGTCGGCGATCCGCCTATCACGCGCTGGATTTATGAAGATTTCATCGTCTATTTTGAATACCAGTTTGTTATACATTCGGTGGCGACGCCTCCCGCTCCCTGAAACTAAAGCGCTAAATTAAGTGTTCCGAATTCCTGTCCAGTTAAAGCCATTCGTCCTGAGCCTGTCGAAGGATGAATGGCTTTAAACATTGGAATTTCAGGCTTTACGTTCATGGTTCGACCCTTCGTCAGGCTCAGGACTTCACCACGAACGTAAAGCTTTGTGGTGGACAGGAATTTGGAATATTTATTTAGATTTATTTTTCGATCGCTTTTTAGAAATTGTGACTCCACCTTGAAAAATAAATCCCGCTCCCTTCCTGTCCTGCCTGCAGAATGGGGCAGACAAAGCGCAGTCATGCTGACCTGGCCCCATGCCGACTCAGACTGGGCTTCCTGTCTGCATGAGGTCGAGCCGGTATTTATCGACATCAGCCGCGCGATTGCCCGTCACGAACAGTTAATCATTACCTGTTTTGACAAGGCGCAGCGCCAGTCACTCCGGCAAAAATTCGAGCAGACCCGGATTCCTTCTGAGTCGGTCTCATTTTATATTCACCCCTCCAACGACAGCTGGGCGCGGGATCACGGCCCCCTGACCGTGCTGGAAAATAATCAGGCTCGCCTGCTGGATTTTGAGTTCAACGGCTGGGGCGGGAAATACCCGGCCGAGCGGGATAATCAACTCAACCGCGCGCTGCATGCTCAGGGCGCATTTGGCGCAACCCCGATGCGCCACCTGCCGTTTGTTCTTGAAGGCGGCAGCATCGACAGCGATGGCAAAGGCACGCTATTAACAACAACGGCCTGTCTGCTTTCTCCCAGCCGCAATCCTTCGCTGAATAAAATTGAAATTGAAGAACAGCTCGGCCACTATCTCGGCGCCAGACGAGTGCTCTGGCTTGAACACGGTTACCTGCAGGGTGATGACACCGATAGTCACATCGACATGCTGGCGCGCTTCTGTAATGCTGAAACCATCGCCTATAGCGCCTGTGATGATGAAACGGATCTGCACTTTACCGCCTTGCAGGCAATGGCAAAAGCGCTGGCTGAATTCCGCACCCTCGCAGACGAACCGTATAAATTAATCCCCCTGCCCATCCCCCGGGCTATTTTCAATTTAGCCGGTCAACGTCTGCCCGCCAGTTATGCTAATTTTTTAATTATCAATCAGGCAGTGCTCGTTCCCCAGTATCATGATCCCGCCGATGAGATTGCCTGCGAACGTCTGCAGGCCGGCTTTCCCGACAGACAGATCATCCCGATTAACTGTTTGCCGATCATTCAACAATATGGCAGCCTGCATTGCCTGACCATGCAATTGCCACAGAACGTAAAACTGAAATATGAAACATAAAACCCGCTGCGCCTGGGTCACCGATGATCCGATCTACATCGACTACCATGATCGTGAATGGGGAGTGCCCTGCTTCGATGATCAGCATCTGTTTGAAATGTTGATTCTCGAAGGCGCGCAGGCCGGGTTAAGCTGGTTAACCATTCTGAAAAAACGCGAGGGATACCGTCAGGCCTTTGCGCAGTTTGATGTTAAAAAGATGGCCCGCTTTAGCGACAAAAAAATCGAACGCCTGTTACAAAATCCCGCCATCGTACGCAATCGCCTTAAAGTGAATGCAGCTGTCACTAACGCTCAGGCCTGTCTTGAGCTTATCAGCGAATACGGCAACTTCCATGATTATATCTGGCAGTTTGTCGGCGGCGCGCCCATTATCAACCACTGGAAAAAACATGCGGACATTCCCGTGACCACGGCTGAGTCTGATGCAATGAGCAAAGATTTAAAAAAACGGGGGTTTAAATTTGTCGGCAGCACTATCTGTTATGCCTACATGCAATCTGTCGGCATGGTCAATGACCACACCACAGACTGTTTTCGTTATCGAAAATAATAAACCATGACAGGTTTATTCAACATGTTCCTTATCAGGCATGATGCTCATCAACCATGTGAGGTTGTCATTGACAAATTGAATATCATCTTTGCTGGCGCTGTTCATGGCTAAGCGCATCTCTTTCTTCTGTTTTTTCATCTGCTGAAGCTGGTTTTCCATATCTGAGATCACCTCTTTAGGCGCGCCATTTTGTTTCATCTCCTTAATATTGGCTTCCATCATTTTATCCATATTGTCGAGATTCATTCCGGCGTTCTTCGGCATCCGGCTCATTTGAACCGAGTACATGCTACCCATGAATCGTTCAGAGACATCCATGAATTCCTCGACACTGGAAAAACCATTTTCTGACAAGGTGGCGGAAATATCAGGATATGCCTTCGACGACCTGATATAACGAATCATGTCAGAACGTTCAGCAATACTGAATTCATCAAGACGTTTAAACTCTTTCGGATATTTTGTTTCAAGCGCATCCATCTGCTCCATCGTCGTAAAAAATGAAGTAATCAGATTCTTGCTTAGGGGTTGCCCGGCATAGGCCAGTAGTGAATGCGTGATGAGTACAAAAGCGATAATGATTTTTTTCATATTCTTTTCCATAAGTTGTTGTGTTATTCGGACCGGCAGAATAAGAGTCCATGGTGTAAAAGTCCAGTTATAAATCAAACCGCCTCAATTATTGTGCGCTGATTTTTCACCCGAGTTTATCTTCCACCAGACGCCTCAATTCAATCAGGCCACCGACTTCAGACAATATAGCCTTATACAAACGAACATCATGGCCTTCACAGAATTCCCCTTCAAAGGTCATTTCCCCGCAACGGCAGGCACACAGTCGCGGCCGGCGTTTTTTGTTGATCATTTCATTGTGTCGAACATTGCTTACTGTCATAGTTTCACCTGTTATAAATTAACATGCCTGTATGACATCAGAATAACGGCTAACTGTGACAGCTGGCGGGCAGAGACTCCAGTCTGGCGTAAATTGACAATGGAAATCTTTATGCTCTAAGGAACCTCTGATTAATTCCGTTCGCCCTGAGCTTGTCGAAGGGTGAACGGAATTAATCAGAGGTTACCTAAACAGGTTTTCGAGTGGTCTTTGCCGAAGGGATAGCGGAGAGGGGATCATCCGGCCAGTGGTGTTTGGGATAGCGGCCTTTCATTTCTTTTTGCACTTCCCGGTAACTGCTTTGCCAGAAGCCCGCCAGATCCTGAGTGACCTGAATCGGACGCCGCGCGGGTGATAACAGATGCAATTTTAAGGTGATGCGCCCATTGGCGATCCGGGGCGTCTGCGCGCAACCGAACATTTCCTGCAGACGCACCGCCAGCACGGGCGGGCTTTCCTGATAATCGATTTTAAGCATGGAACCTGACGGCGCCTGCAGACGAACCGGCGCAAGCTGATCCAGCTTTTGTTGCAAGTCCCATGACAGTCTGTTTTTCAGAATCGAACTCAGATCAAGGCCGCCAAGCTGTTTCATGCTGCGAATATTATCAAGCCAGGGGGCCAACCAGGTTTCCAGTGTATCCAGTAGATGTTGATCCGACACATCCGGCCACGCACTGACATCCCCACTATCCAGATCCAGTTTACGCAATAACATCAGCCGCAATTGCCAGTTGCGCAATTCATCCGTCCAGGGCAGCGGCGTCAGATTTTTACGGCGGATCTGTTCAAGCAGAATCTGACGGCACTGCTCAGGGGGGATCGCCGACAAGGGCTGACGGGAGAGGATCAAACTTCCCGCCCGGTATTGGCGTTCGGCATTCAGACAGTCCTGTTTATCATTCCAGCTTACTTCATCCTGAGTGATGACATAATCACTCAGTTCATCATCAAACAGGCGGGGATCGAAATCCGCCGCCAGATAAATCTGATCGCTTGTGCGGCCCTGCCGGCCGCCGAGACTGGCGACCACCAGCCATTCACTCTGCTGCAGGGGATCATGTTCCCGCAGGCGCACCGCCCGCC
>WFVC01000014.1 GCA_015491815.1 Gammaproteobacteria bacterium
GGCTGAGGGATACGCTTCGCATAAGAGTTTCCTGTAAATAGACGCGCGCCGGCGCGTATGTGGGCCTGTATTCTGCGCCGCATCATGCGGTCATATTCTTAAAATTAAGTGTATACCATAATGGCGCTTGTCTGAACCTGCATTATCGAGGTAAATGCGGACCTGCCCACATTTTTCCGGGCGCAGTGGGAGGATTGTGCGCCGAGACAGGAAAACCCCGCAAAGGATGCTGAATTATCCATTTTGCTGAAGATTGTGCGGGGATATTGTGTAATTTAGTGCAATTATCCGGATTGACTGATTATAATAGGCAGTTTCGTGAAGCAGATGCGATAGATGTGGCGGTCTGCTCGAATTTATCGGGATTTATCCGGCGCGTTAAATACTCAATCATGTGGGAGATGTAGACGTGAAACTTGGTGGTGGCGATATCCTTGTCCAGTTTTTACAGGATGAAGGTGTTGAATTTGTATTTGGTTACCCCGGCGGGGCGGCTCTTCATATTTATGATGCGATTTTCCGTCAGGAAAATGTGAAGCACATTCTTGCCCGCCATGAGCAGGGCGCAGTGCATGCGGCGGACGGCTATGCGCGTTCCACCGGCAAACCGGGGGTGGCGCTGGTGACCTCCGGCCCGGGCGCGACCAATGCGGTTACCGGCATTGCGACGGCCTACATGGACTCCATCCCGCTGGTGGTGCTGACTGCGCAGGTCGCCAGCGCCTTTATCGGCAGTGACGCGTTTCAGGAAGTCGATTCGGTCGGCATCACCCGTCCCTGCGTGAAACATAATTTTCTGGTCAAGGATGTGAATGATCTGGCCGGCACTTTGCGTAAGGCGTTTTATATCGCCACCACCGGACGACCGGGACCGGTGGTGGTCGATATTCCCAAGGACATTACCGATCCCGCGGTAAAGATTCCGTACAGCTATCCGGAAGACTTCAGCATGCGTTCCTATCAGCCAACGGTGAAAGGCCATCCGGGGCAGATCAGCCGGGCGGTGGAGCTGATCCTGTCAGCGAAGCGGCCGATGATTTATTCCGGCGGCGGCGTGGTGCTGAGTAACGCGGCGGAGGAGTTCACCGCGTTTTGTCGCAAGCTGAGTTTCCCGGTCACCAATACCCTGATGGGGCTGGGCGGCTATCCGGCCACCGATCCCCAGTTTGTCGGCATGCTCGGCATGCACGGCACTTACGAAGCCAATATGGCCATGCACGACTGTGATGTGCTGATTGCCATTGGCGCGCGCTTCGATGATCGGGTAACCGGCGATCTGAAACAGTTCTGCCCGTACGCGAAAGTTGTGCATGTGGATATCGATCCGGCTTCGATTTCCAAGAACGTGCGGGTTGATGTGCCTATCGTCGGCGACATCAAGCAGGTTGTCAGTGATTTAATGCAGGAACTGGAGCAGAGCGCCAAACAGAATAATGCGACGGCGCTGAAAGACTGGTGGGCGCAGATTGGCAAGTGGCGCGGGCGTGACTGTCTGCGTTACGATCGCAATAGCGAGTTGATCAAACCGCAGTTCGTGATTGAAAAACTCTATGAAGTCACCGGCGGCGATGCCTTTGTAACCTCGGATGTCGGTCAGCACCAGATGTTTGCCGCGCAGTTTTATAAATTCGATCAACCGCGCCGCTGGATCAACTCCGGCGGGCTGGGCACCATGGGCTTTGGCCTGCCTGCGGCAATCGGGGTGCAACTGGCGCACCGTGACGCCACGGTTGCCTGCGTAACAGGCGAGGCCAGTATTCAGATGTGCATTCAGGAATTATCAACGGCGCGTCAACTTGATTTGCCGCTGAAGATTATCTGTCTGAACAATCGTTACATGGGCATGGTGCGACAGTGGCAGGAATTCTTTTATGAAAGCCGCTATTCACATTCCTATCTGGATGCGCTGCCGGACTTCGTCAAGTTAACGGAAAGTTACGGTCATGTCGGCGTGCGCATCGAAAAACCGGAAGATGTGGAAGGCGCCTTGAAAGAAGCTTTCGCCATGAAGGACAGTCTGGTGTTTATGGACTTCGTTACCGATCAGACTGAAAATGTTTACCCCATGATCGTTGCCGGCAAGGGCCATCATGAAATGCAAGAAAGAGAGTTAGCCTGAGATGCGACATATCATTTCATTACTAATGGAAAATGAAGCCGGCGCGCTGTCGCGCGTGGCCGGTCTGTTTTCTGCGCGCGGATACAATATCGAATCGCTGACCGTCGCGCCGACCGAAGATCCTTCACTGTCGCGCATGACCCTGGTGACCTGTGGTTCGGAAAACATCATCGAGCAGATTAAAAAGCAGCTTAATAAACTGATCGATATCGTTAAACTGGCGGACATCAGTGACGGTGATCATATCGAACGTGAATTAATGATGGTCAAGGTGCAGGCAGCCAGCGCCGAGCAGCGTGAAGAGTTCAAGCGCATGGCTGATATTTTCAATGGCACGGTGCTGGACGCCAGCGACAGAACCTATGTGATCGAACTCACCGGTTCAGTTGACAAGCTGGATGCCTTTTTGAAGACAATCGATCAAAGCAGCATTCTGGAAACAGTCCGTTCAGGCGCGACCGGGATTGCGCGGGGCGGCAAGTCTTTGCGGGTTTAATTTAACGACTAAGGAAGCTCTGATTAATTCCGTTCACCCTGAGCTTGTCGAAGGGTGAACCATATAACATTATGATTTTACAATACTTAGCGTTCATGGTTCGACAAGCTCACCACGAACGGCGGAATTAATCAGAGCTTCCCTAAATTTTAATTTTATATAAACAGATACAGGAAC
>WFVC01000015.1 GCA_015491815.1 Gammaproteobacteria bacterium
AATCAGTAAAGCCGTGTGTTCGCTGACATCGGCAAAAATCTGTTTGCTCAGACTCACGGCGGCAAAGGCGACGGAAACCGGACTGGCGCCAATCGCAGTCTCGGTGCGCACCTGTTTGGCGACGGCGAAAGTGTGCTGGAACAGACGGTTAAGCTGCTGACCAATGGCGCCTGCGGCGCTGGCCTTCTGGTAGGCGTCTTTTATCTGCCCGAGAATTTGCGGCTCGCCCAGCACCAGTGAATCAAGACCGCTGGCGACGCGCAGCACATGCTGGACAGCGGCATTTTCGCTGTGGGTAAACAGGTAAGGATCCAGCTCTTTAGCGCTCAGTTTATGATAGCTCCTGAACCATTCGATAACTTCACGGTCGGATTCATCATCGCTGCCGATATAAAGCTCAGTACGGTTGCAGGTGGAAACAATCGCGGCTTCATTGACGCTGCTGCAGCTGAGTATATCCAGTAACGCCGAGTTGATCGTCTCCGGCGGAAAGGCGACCTTCTCGCGAATATCAACGGGGGCGGTTTTATGATTAATACCGAATGCTAAAAGAGTCACACTGCGCCTGTTTCTGATACTGCTAAATAACCACTCATATCAAATGGTTATAGTGAATGAATCGCTATTATAGGGCAAAACATGAAAAGTCGGTTATAGTTGGATAGTATTATTCATATATTATTGATACAAAGTCGACTATTTTATCCCGCGCCTGCTTGAACGAATTATTATGTTACTGAAAAAAACACTTCCTCTCCTGATCCTGCTCAGTTTTCTGTTTCAGGGATGCACCAGTCAGAAGGTGGTCTACGAAGATCCGCCAAAGGCTCCGGCGACAACCGCGCTTGCGCCCGTCGCAAAATTACCGGCCGTCAAACCGGCGCCGCCTGCCCAGCCACTGACCACGCCGGTACTCTATCATTTATTGACCGGCGAGATCGCCGGCCAACGAGGGCAGTTTAAATTAGCTGTAAGCCATTATATGGAAGCGCTGCGTCTGGCGCCTGATCCACAGGTAGCGGAGCGCACCGCGCGCATAGCGGTGTTTGCGCGTGATAATCAAAGCGCGCTGGAAGCGGCGCAGATCTGGGTCAAACTGGAACCGGATAATCTGGAAGCCCAGCAGGTAACGGCGGCCATGCTGGTGCGCAACGGGCAGCTGGACGCGGCGCTGGCGCATTTTGAAAAAATTCTTGCCGCCACGCGTGACAGTAAAAAGGCGGAACGCAAAGGCTTTATGCTGATCGTCGCCTTACTGAGCAAGGAACAGGACAAACAGGCGGCGATGGACGTGATGGGCAAACTGGTGGCCAGCCGTCAGCAGAATCCCTCCGCGCTTTACGCCTACAGCCATCTGGCTCTGCTGGTCGGTGAACTGGACAGGGCGGCGTTGAATATCGATAAAACGCTGGCGCTGCAGCCGGACTGGATTGACGCTCACCTGCTGCAGGCGAATATTCTGATTCGTCAGGGGCATGATGCCGAGGCCCTGAAAAAACTGCAGCAGGCCACCGCCGAGTATCCCGACGAGTTGCGCATTCGCCTGTATTATGCGCGCAAGCTGATTGACGCCAAGCAATATGAGCAGGCGCATGAACAGTTCAATGAAGTGCTGGAGCGTCAGCCGGGACATGCAGATGCGCTGTATGCAATGGGGCTATTGGGTCTGCAATTACAGAAACTGGATGAGGCGCAGGCCAGTTTCGAGAAGCTGCTGAAAACCGGTAAGCGTCAGGATGAAGCCAACTATTATCTGGGCGAGCTTCACGAAATCAAAAAACAGCCGCAGCAGGCGATCACATATTATGACGGAGTCAGGAAAAATCCCCAGCGCATCGATGCTCAGATCCGCATTGCCGGCCTGCTGGCGAGAATGGGAAAACTGGATGAAGCGCGCAGTCACCTGCACCGGGTTCAGGCGCCCAATCTGGAAGTTCAGTTGCGCCTGTATATGGCGGAAGGGGAACTGCTGGGCGCCGCCGGACAATCCGATGAAGCCTTTGAATTATACACGCAGGCGTTGGAGCAAATGCCCGGTAATGCCCGCCTGCTCTATGCGCGCGCGCTGATCGCCGAGAAACTCGAACGGCTGGATATCGCGATTCAGGATCTGGAACTGATTCTGAAAAATGAAAAAGATAATATCGAAGCGCTGAATGCGCTGGGTTATACGCTGGTGGACAAAACCGCCCGGATACAGGAAGGCATGGGCTATATCGAAAAAGCGCTGGCCGCCAAACCCGGTGATCCGGCCATCATGGACAGCATGGGCTGGGCTTATTATCGTCTGGGTGAGTACGATAAGGCGCTGGAATTTTTGCGCCGCGCCTATGCAAAAATGCCGGATCCGGAAATCGCCTCGCATCTGGGCGAAGTTCTCTGGGTCAATGGCGATCAGGCCGGCGCGCGTAAAATCTGGGATGAAGCTCTGCGACAGACGCCAAAGCATGAATTGCTGCGCAATGTGATGCAGCGATTTATGGAATGAAGCGCCTGTTCGGACTCTGTTTGCTGCTGGCGGGCTGCGCCGGCGCGCCGCCTGCGCCGGTTCCCGAGCCGGATCTTTCCCCCGAAAAAAACTGGCGGTTGCGCCAGATTCAACTCGACGCCGTACAGAGCTGGCGATTATCCGCGCGCATGATCGTGTCCGATAATGATGAAAACGCCTGGCAACTGGATGTGAACTGGCGGCAGCAGGCCGAGCGCTACGATATCCATATTTCCGGCCCGCTGGGCATGGGTAAGGTGCATTTGCAAGGGGGCGAAGACGGCGTTTTTCTCTATGACAGTGAGGGCGCCGCCTATTATGCGCAAGAACCCGAACACCTGTTGCTGGAGCACACCGGGGTGTTCATGCCGGTGACCAGCCTGTATTACTGGGTGCGGGGTCTGCCCGACCCGGGGATTGATGCTGTGCAAATACCGCAACTGGATGCCTGGGGGCGGCTTACGCACTTACGTCAGAATGGCTGGTCGGTGGATATGAAACGCTATGTTCAGGTTGATAATCTGCAGTTGCCGGATAAATTATTCATTCACAACCAGCAGAATATTGAAGTGCGTATGGTGATGGATAAATGGGAAATAAAGACAGATACAGGGAAATAGATGCAGGATATAATATGCGTTTTATATTCCGGGCGCCGGATGGTTCAATAGCCGCGTGAATTCCAAATCTTCTGTCATCAACTGGCCCGCGCCGGCCAAACTCAACCTTTTTTTGCACATTACTTCGCGCCGAGACGATGGTTTTCATAATTTGCAGACGGTTTTCCAGTTTCTCGATTATGCGGACAGCCTGCGTTTTTCGTTGCGTGAGGATGGGCTGATTCGGCGCAATTATGATTTTCCCGGCGTGAGCGAGGAGGCGGATCTCATTCTGCGCGCGGCGCGCCTGCTGCAGCGACAGACCGGGGTTGACCGGGGCGTGGATATCGAGCTGGACAAAAAGTTGCCGCTGGGGGGCGGACTGGGCGGCGGCAGCTCCGATGCCGCCACCACCCTTGTCGCCCTGAATGCCCTGTGGAATACCGGCCTGAGTCTGGATGAACTGGCGCAACTGGGTTTGCAACTGGGGGCGGATGTGCCGGTTTTTGTGCAGGGGCAGGCCGCCTGGGCGGAAGGCGTGGGAGAGACCTTAACCCCGGTGGATTTACCTGAACCCTGGTTTGTGCTGCTGATTCCGCCAATAAACGTCGCCACCGCCCGTGTTTTTGCCGATCCGCAATTGCGGCGCGATTGCCCAGCGATTACAATACGCGACTTTCTCGCAGGCGCAGCCGTAGATAATGTGTGTGAATCCCGGGTGCGGGTGCTGTATCCTGAGGTTGATGCGGCTTTGCGGGCGCTTGAAGGCTATGCGCCGGCAAGAATGACGGGCACCGGTGCTTGCGTGTTTGCGGCGTTCGAATCTGAACAGGCCGCGCGTTCAGTCTTTACCGAGCTGGGGGCGCAGTGGCGGGGGTTTGTGGCGCGGGGAATGAATCAGTCGCCGTTGAAAGCCTGTCTCGCGCAAGTTTAGCTGTGAAAGAAAATTTGGCCCTTGGTGTAATGGTAACACTACAGGTTTTGATCCTGTCATTGGAGGTTCGAGTCCTCCAGGGCCAGCCAAATTGAGGTCATCGCGTTTTGAAAGCCTATGGTGGCCTGCATTCAGTTTCAAACTCGGACGGGGGAAACCGTGGCTGACAGCATGATGGTATTTGCGGGGAATGCAAACCCGCAACTGGCCCATGACATTGTGGCGCGTTTGAATATGCCACTGGGCAAGGCGCTGGTGGGCAAGTTCAGCGACGGCGAAGTGATGGCCGAGGTTATGGAAAATGTCCGTGGCCGCGATGTGTTTATTGTGCAGTCGACCTGCGAGCCGACCAATGACAACCTGATGGAACTACTGGTCATGGTCGACGCCATGCGTCGTTCTTCGGCGGCGAGAGTGACGGCGGTGGTTCCCTATTTTGGTTACGCCCGTCAGGATCGGCGTCCGCGTTCGGCGCGGGTGCCGATTACCGCCAAACTGGTGGCGGATATGGTCGGCGTGGCCGGCACCGATCGCGTACTCACGGTCGATTTACATGCCGATCAGATTCAGGGGTTTTTCGATATCCCGGTGGATAACGTGTATGCCTCGCCGATTTTGCTGGGCGATATCTGGCGACAGAAATACCCGGATTTGATGGTGGTGTCGCCGGACGTGGGTGGCGTGGTGCGCGCCCGGGCGCTGGCCAAACGGCTGGATGATGCGGATCTGGCGATTATCGACAAACGTCGTCCCCGGCCCAACGAGGCCAAGGTGATGAATATTATCGGTGACGTGGAAGGCCGCACCTGTGTGATCGTCGATGATCTGGTGGATACCGCCGGCACGCTGTGTCAGGCGGCCGGAGCTTTGAAGGAAAAGGGCGCAGCGCGGGTGGTGGCGTATTGCACCCATCCGGTTTTATCCGGCCCGGCGGTCGAAAATATCAGCGCCTCAAAACTGGACGAACTGGTGGTGACGGACACCATCCCGCTTCTGCCGGCTGCGCGTGAATGCAAACAAATCCGGCAATTGAGTATTGCCGAATTGCTGGCGGAAACCATGCGCCGCATCAGCAATGAAGAATCAGTCAGCTCCCTGTTTGTCGATTAGTTTCGGCTGAAGGCGGGCGATTGAACTGACCGTGAACGGTCGGTTTCGCCCCTGCTTCTGGTCGCGGAAGCGGGGACGTTGTTTCACCCCCTGGGGCGAAACAACATTTGTTTTATTAAACTGGAGATAAACCAATGAGTGTTAATTTTGTTCTCGAAGCAGAACCACGTACGGATCTGGGGAAAGGTGCGAGCCGCCGCCTGCGTCGTACGGGCATGGTGCCTGCTGTTATCTATGGCGCGGGCAAAGAGCCTGTATCCATTTCGCTGAAGCACAACGAACTTCAGCATTCGCTGGAAAACGAAGCCTTTTATTCTCATATTCTGACCGTCAAACTGGGCAAGGATGAAGAACAGGCGATTCTCAAGGATCTGCAACGTCATCCCAGCAAGCCGGTGATCATGCACATGGATCTGCAGCGCGTCAGCGCCAATGAAAAACTGCGTCTGCATGCGCCACTGCACTTCATCAATGAAGATACCGCGCCGGGTGTGAAAGCCGGTGGTCTGGTTGCGCATAGCCAGACTGAAATCGAAATTTCCTGTTTGCCAAAAGATCTGCCTGAGTTTATCGAAGTCGATCTGGCTGAACTGGAACTGGATGCTTCGATTCACCTGTCTGAAATCAAACTGCCCGCCGGTGTGGAAGCGGTTGAACTGATGCATGGCGAGGGCCATGATCCGTCGATTGTCAGCATCCATCTGGCGCGTGGCGGAAAAGAAGCGGATGAAGCTGAAGAAGGCGGAGCCGCAGAAGGTGAAGCCGCGACGGAAGGCGGCGAAGAATAATTTTTTCGCGCTAACGGAGACCGGCGTTGTCTGCGCGTGTACATATGATTGTCGGGCTGGGGAATCCCGGTCCGGAATATGAACATACGCGGCACAACGCCGGTTTCTGGTTTCTGAATGCCCTGAATCCATCGACGCCTTTTCGGGCGGAGAAAAAATTTCACGGCGAGATTGCGCGCACCCGTCTTGCCGCTCAGGATGTCTGGTTGCTGAAACCCGACACCTTCATGAATAACAGCGGTCAGGCGGTGCTCGCGCTGGCCCAGTTTTACAAGATTGGACTGGAGCATATTCTGGTCGTCCACGATGATCTGGATCTGCCGCCGGGAGTGGCGCGTTTGAAACA
This sequence comes from Gammaproteobacteria bacterium, assembly GCA_015491815.1. Taxonomy (GTDB): domain Bacteria; phylum Pseudomonadota; class Gammaproteobacteria; order UBA6429; family Thiohalophilaceae; genus JAADGZ01. Next base: position 6,266 of record WFVC01000015.1, read on the forward strand.
GGGGGGCGGCCACGGGGGCCACAATGGCCTGCGCGATATTATCAGCCGCATGGGCGGCAACGGGTTTATGCGCTTACGATTAGGCATCGGCCATCCCGGCGATAAACGCAAAGTGCATGGCCATGTGCTGAAAAAAACCTCCAGCGACGACCAGATCGAAATCGAACGCGCCATCGAACGCGCCTTGAAAGTCCTGCCGCTGGTGGTCGAAGGGGAATTGCAGAAGGCGATGAATGAATTGCACAGTGGCTAGGGACGAGTGGCTAGTAGCTGGGGAAACCCGTATGCCGTCATTCTGGCGCAGGCAGGAATCCAGTTCGCGCTGGATTGAAAAATTTCTGGTTCCCACGCCCCTGCATGGGAACCTGTATATTAATAAATTTTAGTGGTAAATAGCCGGGTGTTTCTATCCTCGCTACTAGCCACTCGTTACTCGGAACTAAGAAATGGGATTTAAATGCGGTATCGTCGGCCTGCCTAACGTCGGCAAGTCCACCCTTTTCAACGCCCTGACCAGGGCGGAAATTCAGGCGGAGAATTATCCCTTCTGCACCATCGAGCCGAATGTGGGCATCGTGCCCATGCCTGATCCGCGTCTCGATGCGCTGGCGCAAATCGTCAACCCCGAGCGGGTTTTGCCGACCACCATGGAGTTTGTCGATATTGCCGGACTGGTGGCTGGCGCCTCGCAGGGGGAAGGACTGGGTAACAAGTTCCTCGCCAATATTCGGGAAACCGATGCGGTGGCGCAGGTGGTGCGTTGCTTTGAAGATGATGACATTGTGCATGTGGCGGGCAGGATCAGCCCGCTGGATGATATCGATGTGATTAATACCGAGCTGGCGCTGGCGGATATGGATTCGGTCGATAAAGCCATTGTGAAAACCACCAAAATGACCCGCTCCGGCGACAAGGAGGCGATTGCCAAACTGGCGGTGCTGGAGTCGGTCAAAGCCCATCTGGACAAGGGAGAACCGGTGCGCACGCTGGGACTGGATGCGGATAAAATGCTGCATATCCGCGATCTGTTTTTGCTTACCGCCAAGCCCACCATGTTCATCGCCAATGTCGCCGAAGATGGCTTTGAAAACAATCCGCTGCTCGATGAGGTGATCAAGTTCGCCGAAGCCGAAGGCGCGCCGGTGGTGCCGGTTTGCGCGGCGATTGAAGCCGAGATGGTGGAACTGGATGACGCGGATCTGAAAGGATTTCTCGATGAACTGGGGCTGGACGAACCGGGCCTGAACCGCGTCATTCGTGCCGGTTATAAACTGTTAGGCCTGCAAACTTATTTTACCGCCGGGGTCAAAGAAGTCCGCGCCTGGACGGTAAAAACCGGCGCCACCGCCCCCGAAGCGGCCGGGGTGATTCATACCGATTTCCAGAAAGGCTTTATTCGCGCCGAGGTCATGAGCTATGACGACTTTATTCAGTATCAGGGTGAAGCCGGCGCCAAAGAGGCCGGCAAGCTGCGACTGGAAGGCAAGGATTACATCGTTCAGGATGGCGATGTGATGCATTTCCGCTTTAATGTGTAACCTTAATATTTCTCTGTAAGCTACTCTCGCTTAAGCATTTTATCCTGATCTCCACAAAAAGCACCATCATGGATTTCATTCTGTGATGGGTTTTGCTCAAAATTTCCTCATTATTATCCAGCCTTTGCCGATAACACTGGAACCTGCACCAATGGGGCCGGTATTAATAAATACAAAATTAACATTGGGCTGTTATTTATGTCGCAATTACCTGGGATTGCTGAAAATATTTTTCCCCAATCCGCCGGACTCTATTATTCACTTGACTGTGATGGTCAGTTGTTGCAATGGAACGCTGAACTTGAGCAAATAAGCGGGCTGGTTGCAGCAGAACTGGCGGGTCAAAAATTTCTGGATATGGTTGTCATTGGAGACAGACCTGCTGTTCAGCAGGCGCTGGATGATACCTTGCGTCAGGGGGTAAATGAGTTTCGCGCACGAATAAATACCGTCAATGGTGTGGTTGAGTATTTGTTTAAGACTCTGACCAATGTCGATCTGGATGGCCATCAGCGTTCTATTATTGGTGTTGCGCAGAAACTGATTGGTCGGCAACAACCGCCGCAGCCGAATGATCTGGATATCGTCAATAGTCGTTTGCGTGAACAACAAAGCGCCTTATTACAGCTTTCCCGCAGTCGTTTTCATCAGCCTGAGCAACTGGAGCAGTTGCTGGCTTATACCTCGGAAGTGGTTGCTCGCACTTTGCGGGTTGAACGCGTCAGTCTCTGGCTGTTTGATGAAACACGGAAAAAAATTGAATGCCGGGATCTTTTCCGGCGCAGCCAACGTGATCATGCGCGTGATTCTGTTTTGCATGCATCTGATTTTCCCGCTTATTTTCGTTCGATTGAAGATGATCGTTGCATCGCTGCAAATGATGCTGCAAGTGATCCCGCTACCTGTGAATTCACCGAAGCCTATCTGAAACCGCTGGGCATTGGCGCCATACTGGATGCGCCTTTGCGTATCGCGGGGACAGTAATTGGCGTACTTTGCTGTGAACATGTGGGAGAGACGCGGGACTGGCAGATGGACGAAGAAAATTTTGTCGCCTCAGTCGCGGATCACCTGTCACTGAGTATTGAAATGTATCAGCATCGTCAATCACGGGAGGCGTTGTCACGCGCTCTAAATGAATGGGACTCAGCTATGGATGCGGTGGATGATATTATTTTCATGGTGGATAAAAATGATCAGTTAATTCGCGCAAATGAGAATTTTTTTCGCACAACAGGCATGAAAAAGGAAGCGAGCTATGGGAAAAACGTTGCCCATTTCCTGCATCCTGAGAGTTGGGTTGAGGATATTAACTCTCATGAATTTAAACACCGGGAAATTACGTTATTCATGGAGAAGGATGATTCCTATAACTTTACCGGCCATCCGGTAGAGTTGAATGTTCGTGTGATTAAAAATAACAATAATGAACCTTATGCACTGGTTAATTCTCTGCGTGATTTAAGTCAGATACGCGCCGCCGAAGACGCTAACCATGATCTGCATAAATATATTGATGTACTCATGGATTCGACCAGTGAAGGAATTATTGGCGTTGATCAGACTTTGCGGTGCACCTTTGTCAATCAGGCGGCGATGGATACCCTGGGTTTCAGTGCAAATGAAATGATAGGGCAAAATATTCATATGCTGATCCAGCATTCCTGTGAAGATGGAAAACCCCTGCATGAAAAAGACAGTAAAATTGCACGAAGTATTAATGAAGAGCGTGGTTTTTGGGTAGAGAATGCGGTGCTGTGGGCAAAATCAAATCGTTGTATCCATGTGCGCTATTCCGTTAATCCCATCTCTGAACAGGGTGAGGTCAGTGGCGCAGTGCTGGTTTTCCGTAATATGTCTGAATCAATGGCAATGGCGTCACAAATGGATTATCTGGTTAGTCATGACGCGTTAACCGGATTGCTTAATCGTTATGAATTTGATCAACGTTTAAAGAAAGCGCTTAAAAATTCAAAGCGCCAAAAAGATCGCTATGTTCTGTTTTATATGGATCTGGATCAGTTTAAGGTTGTCAATGACACCTGTGGACACCTTGCAGGAGATGAACTGCTCAATCAATTAAGCCGGGTATTACAGAAAGAAGTTAGTGACGGCGATACACTGGCGCGACTGGGCGGTGATGAATTTGGAATGTTACTGAAAAACTGTGACTTAAATCAGGCGAAAAAAGCGGCTAAAAAACTGCAACGCGCGGTGCGTAATTTTCGTTTTCACTATAAGAACAAGACATTTTCTATTGGCGTCAGTATTGGTATTGTTGAAATTACCGCACACAGCCAGATCGATGCTAATGTTTTAAGTCTTGCAGACAGCGCCTGTTTTCTGGCCAAGGAAGATGGTCGAAACCGGATTCATATTTATCATCAGAATGATGAAGATCTGGCTCGCCAGCATGGTGAAATGCAATGGGTGTCCCGCATTCAAAATGCTCTCGAACAAAATCTTCTGGAAATATATTGTCAGCGTATCGTTCCTGTAGGACGAACCCGGGAAGGCGCAGGTCATGTCGAGGTACTGGTGCGCATGCTTGATGAGAATGGCGCAACCATTCCTCCTGCAGCATTTATTCCGGCAGCTGAACGCTATAACCTGATGTCTGAGCTGGATCGTTGGGTGATTGAGCACACCTTTTTATGGTTGAGCGAGAACCGTGAGAGCATGGAAAAACTGATCACAACGATCAATATTTCAGGGCAATCTTTTGGTGATGAACATTTTCTGGATTATCTAATCATCATGCTTTCCGATTATAAGATCGAGCCAAGTTCTATCTGTTTTGAAATTACCGAAACTGCAGCGGTAGGAAATCTCAGTTGTGCGATCAGTTTTATCAAGGATCTGAAATCACTGGGCTGCAAGTTCGCCCTCGATGATTTTGGCAGCGGCATGTCCTCCTTTACCTATCTGAAAAATCTGCCGGTGGATTATCTGAAAATTGATGGTTCCCTGGTTAAGGATATTGCTACGAACGCCGTTAATTTCAGCATGGTTGAAGCCATCAATCAGGTTGGTCGGGTGATGGGACTACAGACCATAGCTGAATTTGTGGAGAATCAGGCGATTCTGGAAAAACTGGAAGAGATAGGCGTTGATTATGCTCAGGGTTTTGGCGTTGCAAAACCGGTTCCCTCTCGGCAGTTTCAGCCCTGAATCTGCGTATTGACATCTTTGTCTAAAATGCCGACAATGCGCGCCCGATGACACTATTGAAGTTGCAATTTTGTTATCGATTTCCTCTGGCGAGGTAGCTCAGCTGGTTAGAGCGCAGCATTCATAATGCTGAGGTCGGGAGTTCAAGTCTCCCCCTCGCTACCATTATTCCCGCTTATTTTTCCAGTGATCGGAGCTTTCTGCGTCTGGGGTTTGAGCATTTGTACAGGCGTATTTGCTCAGATAGGTTTTCAGGGCATCGTTGGCGGCTTCCCGGTTGCTGAATGGGCCGTTATCCCGGCCTTCCCGACAGGAAAAATACCAGTCGCTGTCAATATTGAAAAAACGGCCTGATCGAAATGGGACTGCGCCTCTTTCCCCTTTTCTATGCATAATCATGAATCTTCTCCAGCAGTGAGTGCACGTAGGCTGGTGTTGATTTTATTGAAAATTCCAGCGCTACACTCAAGATATAGATGATTATTTAGATAAGGTCAAAATTTAGGCATGTGGATGCTTCAGCTCAGCAACAGGCCTGCTCCACTGCCGATGAGCAGCAGGCCGATGCCGCGCTGGAAGGTTTCCGGGCGCAGGCGGGTATGGATATGACCGCCGATATACAGGGCGCCCAACATTACCGGCAGGGCGCTGAGCACCAGCATCAGGGTGTCGCGGGGGTAGAAACCGGCGCTGACAAAGCCGCTCAGACGCAGGCCGCCGTCGATCAGGAAAATACTCGCAATGGTTGCGCGAAAGCTGGTTTTGTCGATGCCCTGCAGTTGCAGGTAGATCACATAAAAAGGGCCGCCGGTGCCAAACAGGGTGCCGATGAGGCCGCCAAAACTTCCCGCAGGCATCGCCAGCAACAGGCTATGTCTGATTTTATGCAGCCGGGGTGAGAACAGGCTATACAGCGCGTAGCCGATGATGAAGACGCCCAGCGCCTGCCGCAGCACAGAAACATCCACCGATTTGAGCAAATACAGGGCGCCGCCGACCCCCGTGAGCGTGAAGGGCAGCAGCGGCAGGATCAGCGACCAGCGCACGGCGCGCCGGTGGCGCAGACCGTGACTGGCGGCGGCGATAAAATCCAGCAGCACCATCAGGGGGACGATGATGGTCAATGGCAGAATAAACGCCAGCAGGGGCACGGCGATGAGCGCCGAGCCGAAGCCGGTAATGCCGCGCACGATATAAGCCAGGATGATGACAGCAAAGGCGAACAGGAGTTGAGGGAGAGTGAGTATTTCCAGCATGAAAAAGTCAGATAACGGATTTCGGCGCAAAGGCGGCTGAACGGGCGCGCAGTCTAACACAGTCCCGCACACCAATATAATTGCATGTACAATCATATTGGTGTACATTCTTTATATGTTTGAAGAATGTTTGTATTTCAATACTGTGAAGTTTACTCGGATGATTAATTCATTCTGGGAAGAGGCCTATCGGCCCACAGGCTTATCCCCGTCACACGCATACCTGTTGCAATTTATCCTCGAGCAGCCGGGGGCAACCCCCAAAAAGCTGGCGGAAAAAATGGATCTCAAACTATCAACCGTTAGTCGCTTTGTAGACAGTCTTGCGGCAAAGGGGTTGGTTGAGAGGAAAAAAGAAAACAGGGATAAAAGAGAGTGCAGTGTATATCCAACAAAACCTGGCATAAATTTAAAAGATGAACTTGAAAGCATTTCAAATAATTTACACAGAAAAATAAGAAAAATATTGGGGGAGGCTAATGTGACTGAAGCCGTCTCTCTACTGGGAAAATTGAGCGCCGACTTAAATGAAAAAGAGAGAAAATAAAATGCGTGAATTACACGAAATATTTCATCCCGGAGAATTAGAAGCTCAGAGCCGCTTTAATAAAAAAAGAAACTGGAATGAACAGTCTATAGCCGGCCTTAATCAAATGTTTAAAGAGGCAATAGATGATGGTCTGGCCTATATTATTGAAGGGCAGAAATATTTTTTTATTGCAACTTCAAATTCTGAAGGTGAATGTGATTGTAGCTTTAGAGGGACAGAAAGTGATGAGGCGGGTAATTTGTTGCCAAGTGTTTTTGTTGAAAACCCCAAAAAATTAATATTCCCGGATTACTCCGGTAACCATATCTACAATTCATTGGGAAATATTATCGCCAACCCTAATATTGGAATGTTATTTATTGATTTTAAAACCGCGCTTCGCCTCAGGGTCAATGGTTCGGCTAAAATAATTGAAAATGACGAGGCATATAAAAAACGCTGGCCAAAATCACTTCGCTATATCGAAGTCAACGTGAAGCAGGTTTATTTTAATTGTACAAAAAGAATAACTGAAAGCGTTATGAGCTAATCATGACCAGGTTGCCGAAATCTTTAAAGCATTGGGGAAGTGATGATTTTGCAGATGTGATAAAAAAAGAACTGATCGAGCTGGGCGCTAATTCTTTTCTTCCTCAGGAAGCGGTAACGCCGGGAAAATTTTTAAACGATTCTGAAATTGGTATTACCGTATTAAAAACAGATGAAAATAAATTACATATTCAGGTAAAGCTCGGCGTGATGTTTTCAGAGGTTCAGTGGGGCTATTGCTGTGGAGAAGAGGAGCCGATGATCAGCAATGCCTATTGTGAAATTTGTGTCTCGATCAATAAAAACACATCGCAAGCTGAGTTTACTGTTTTGTGATAGAGATAAAAAATAATCTAAAAACTTATGCGGACAGTCTTTTTATACTGTGGTGGATGATTGATGAATACAATACGCATTGCGGTTAGCGCCTGCCTGCTGGGCGAGCGGGTGCGTTATGATGGTAAAGAAAAACGCCACGCTTTGATCATGCAACTGGCGGATGAATTTGTTCTGCAGGCGATATGTCCCGAGGTGGCGATTGGGCTGGGAACGCCGCGTGCGCCGGTGCAACTGGTGGCGAGTTCGACGGGCATTCGCGCATGTGGTGTAAGCGATCCCGGGCTTGATATCAGCGAACGCATACAGGCCTATGCGCAGATGCAATGTGAGGCGCTGCAAGCCTGCGCCGGGATGATTCTTAAATCCCGCTCGCCCAGTTGCGGTCTGGGCAGCACGCCTCTGTTTGATTCGCAGAGCCGGCAAACAGGACTAAGCGATGGCCTGTTTGCCGGGCAATTACGAAAATGTCTGCCGGATTTGCCGATGGTGGAAGACAGCGCGCTGAATACGAATGACGCTATTGCAGAATTTGTCGCGCGCGTACGTCGTCGGGCGCAGCGTTGTTAGAACCCATCAAATACCGGTACGCCGATGGAATAGCGGTGGAACGGCAGGTACGATTGAAATCGTATCTACAACAGGCTCCGGTTAGGATTGGGGTTAATTCCCCGCTGCTTGCAGCGAAGCACCCTCGTAGGTGCGGCTTCAGCCGCACATGTTCGCCTCGTAGTCCCCGCAGAGGGGAAGGCGAAGCTGCCACTCATACCCCGTCAGCTTGCTGCGGGGTAGTTTATTATTGGCGTACTAATTCATTTTGATCGGTGTGCTCAAAGCGTTTCCCGTAAATATCCAGCATGGTGGTTTCCGAATAGGACAGCTTGCCATCGCCGACGCGAATCTGATGGCGGAATTCGACCGTTCGCGCATTGTCCCGCATAAAGGGCGACTGAATAATCTGCCAGTCCGGGCTGTCAAGGCTGGCGGAAACGCTTAATAGCGTGCCGCCATCTTTTTCTTTTTCACCGCTGTGTTCGCCACCGGCGAGCACGCTGACCGCGCGGGGAATGTTCAGCGAGTGCATGATAACGCCGGCCTTTGCATCCCACATCCAGTAGCCGGTTTCATCATGAAATATTTCCCCGGTAGACTGACGCTGAACGATCTGCCGGTAGTGCAGCGCGGTTAATAACTGGGATTCCGCATTGCTGACATCACCGATGGCGGAGAAGGTAATGGTTTCAAAATAGGGGTTTTCTTCTGCGCCATCCGGTTCCGGCGCAACATCCATGCCTTTGTCGCCTTTCCAGACGCCGATTAATTCCTCCAGGGGGCCGTAGTCGATTGTGTTGTCGTTGCTCATGTCCTGTCCTCATGTTGTCTGCTGGGTTGATGGTGTCTCTCTGTGAATATCATGCGGCAATGATCAGGCGCAGCGCATCCAGACGCAGGCCGGTTTGCTGTATATGTTCGCTCAGTTCGCGGCGCTGAGTTTCCAGAAACTGAATTTCTTCCTCGCGGACATTGGGATTGATCTGTTGCAGATCCCGCAGCCGTTGTATTTCATCGCCGAGCTGTTTTTGCATTCGCGCCGTATGCCTGTCCAGAATCAACGGCAGTTGTTCAGCGGCCCGGGCTTCAGCGTGTTCGATAATGGCGCGTAATTTATCCTGCTGGCTGTCGATGATCTGGCGCAGGGTGTAGGCATCGAGCTCGACGGCCAGCGCTTCAAGTTCGTTAATGGGCAGACGCTCGCTGTGATCCTGAAGTCGGGTGTCGATCAGCAGGCGGATCAACTGGGGCGGCAGAAAACGATCGAGCTGCAGTTGCCGGGGAGCGGAGCCTTCGATACGGAACAGCGTCTCCAGTAAAATGTCTCCGGTTTTAAGCGCCGGATGTTTACAAATAGCGAGTGCGGCATTGCCCTGTTCACTGCTCAGGATAAGTTCCATGATGCCGGTGAGCATCGGATGTTCCCAGCTCATGAAGTGTTGATCCTCATGCGCCAGCGCATGTTCGCGTAAATAGGTGAGGGTCATGCCTTCGGCGGGCAGTTCGGGAAAATGCGGTATGAGCATGTGATCGCTGGGACGAGCGACATAACTGTGAAAATCATGCGCTTCGTAGTCCACCCCGAAGGTATCAAAAACCCGCTGCATATACTCGGCGCAGGCGGGATCCTGATCCTGTTTTTCAAGCAGCGCAACAATTTCCCGGGCTTCGGTTTCGCGGAAAGAGTTCAGTTCCAGCAAACGATCCCGTCCCTGTTGCAGGCGTTCGGAAATTTCCTGATACAGCAGCCGGGTTTGTTGCAGTAACGCCTGTTTGTTTTGCGCGCGGTTGCGGGGGTGCAGCAATAGATCGAGCAGTTGCTCTTCCACCTGCTGGTAGACGCTTTGTCCGGCCGGACAGGTTCGGGTAAAGGCGTCAATGCCCTGATGATACCAGTCGAGCATGATCGCCTGCGCGCTGTTTTCAAGATACGGCGCGAGGATCTGGATAGTCTGAGTTTGACCGATGCGATCCAGACGACCGATGCGCTGTTCGAGCAGGTCGGGATTCAGCGGTAGATCAAACATGATCAGGTGGTGCGCGAACTGGAAGTTGCGGCCTTCGCTGCCAATCTCGGAACAGAGCAGGGTTTGCACGCCGTCTTCCATATCGGCAAACCAGGCGGCGGCGCGATCCCGTTCGACGATGCTCATGGCTTCATGGAAGACGGCGGCATGCAGACCGTGACGCCGGCGCAGGCTGGCTTCGAGTTCGAGCACAGTGGCGGCCGAGGCGCAGATCACCAGCACCTTTTTTCCACGCAAACGTTTCAGCGTTTGATAAAGCCAGTCAACCCGGGGATCAAGATCAACCCAGTCGGGGTCGTGATCTTTTTTATGTTCCTGATAAATACGTTCCGGGGTCAGCGCGAAGCGGGCGATATCCGTATGGGCGTCAGCATTTTCTGTGGCGCGAATAACCAGTGGCAGATAGTTTTCAGCATCCGCCTGTAGTGGGAATGTCTGCAGTTCCCGTTCGGGAAAGCCCTTGATCGTGTTGCGCGAGTTGCGAAACAGAATGCGGCCGGTGCCGTGACGGTCGCGCAACAGATTGATTAAGGTGGTTGCCGCCTGAGTGCGATCGGCGTCTTCTGCATTGGCGAGTTGATCAATTAGATTCAGACTCTGGGGACTGTCCGCGAGTGCGGTTTTCAGCGCTTGTTGGTGGGCGTCATTCAGATAACCGTGATCCTGCAGTTCTTCAACAGCCCGGGCAATGGGCGCATACAGATTTTCCTCGGCCAGAAATTCCTGCAGACTGAAAAAACGATCCGGATCGAGCAGGCGCAGGCGGGCGAAGTGACCTTCCGCGCCCAGTTGTTCAGGCGTGGCGGTCAGCAGCAACACTCCGGGGGTGACTTTGCTCAAGGCTTCCACCAGTTCATATTCAGGGCTGGGTTGGTCAGGCCGCCATTGCAGGTGATGGGCTTCATCGACCACCAGCGTGTCCCAGTTTGCGGCCAGAATCTGTTCCCGGCGACGGGGATTGTCCTGTAAAAATTTCTGATTACAGAGAACCAGTTGTTCACTGTGAAAGGGATTGTCACCGTCATGCTCAAGCGAAGCGCAGCGTTGTTCGTTGAAAATACTGAAGCGCAGATTAAAGCGGCGCAGCATTTCCACCAGCCATTGATGCTGCAGGGTTTCCGGCACCATGATCAATACGCGCCGGGCGCGGCCATTGAGCAATTGCTGATGCAGGATCAGTCCGGCTTCAATGGTCTTGCCCAGTCCGACTTCGTCGGCGAGCAGCACGCGCGGGGCGGCGCGTGAAGCCAGCTCATGGGCGATGAACAGTTGATGCGGAACCAGACTGACGCGTGCGCCGGCCAGTCCGCGAATCGGCGAGGGCAACAGGCTGTGCAGTTTGTTAAGGGTGAGGTAACGCAGCTCGTAGGCGCTGTTTTTATCCAGTTGCAGGTTGAACAGACGATCCCGGGGTTTGTTCAGCTTCATCGCATGATTGAGATGGCTTTCCTCGATCCGGTGTGTTTCTCCCGCGTCGTCTTCGGCCCGGTAAACAAGCAGGCCATCGGTTTCAGTGACTTCGATGACCTTGAATTTATTGCCATCGAGATCCTCTATCGTATCGTGGTGACTGAAGCGCACCCGGGTCAGGGGCGCGCCTTCACGGGCGTAGAGGCGGCTTTCATCAGTGGCGGGAAAATGCAGGCTGACGGTGCGCGCATCCGACTGGCTGATGACGCCCAGTCCCAGTTCCGGCTCAGTGTCGCTGATCCAGCGCTGGCCGGGAATTAAATCGTTATTTGTCATGCGTTATGAAATCGTTATTGATGGATGCAGTCTAAAAACAGACGTTGGAAATATTCATTCTGAAAATGGCCGTGTACCTGATGCAGGAATTCTCTTACACCAGGGGCTGTTGATCTTTCGTCTATTGTCTGATTTTGGAGAATTTTAGCCCTGCCTGTGTTATTTTTTACTATCAATGGCGTGCATTGATACGTAAAAAATGCCTTGTCAGGACTAAAATTTTCTCAAAATCAGCCTAACATCTGAAAGATCAACAGCCCCTACGCCCCATGAATAATAACCTTTTCACCTATGGCACGCTTGAAATCCCACAGGTCATGCAGATTATAACAGGTCAGGTGCTTGAGGGTGTGCCGGCGCAGCTCGAAGGCTATGCCCGCTACCAGCTAAAAGATCAGGCCTATCCCGGCATTATACCTGAAGCCGGCGCGAGTGTTCGCGGCACCCTGTATCTGGATCTGGATGAGGTGCTGATGGCGCGCATCGATGAGTATGAAGATACCTGCTACGAAAAACGCCGCCTGCGGGTGGTGGGGGAAAATGGCATGGGCGTGAATGCGCTGGCTTATGTGGTGGCGGAGGAAAATCGGGATTGTCTGAGTTCCCGAGCATGGGATAAGGCGAAGTTCATGCGTGATGAACTCGATGCCTTTTTGCGTTGCATTATTGCCTGAGCGTAGCGCTCAATGCTGTCATAAGGGGGCGTAAAAACGCAGCCGCACCGGTAATCACAGACTCATTTCATAGGCATAATGCATATAGGCCGGGCGGAAGGTGTGTGGCCGCTCGTTGTGTTTAATATCCCTGTTCAGATGTTTCATGCAGTCTCTGGTAAACTCCCTGACTTCCTTTTCTGTTCCCGAACGATAACCGTTGATCTCATTGATACCGTTGCTGATGGTGTAGCGATACCAGCGTTTTGTTCTTGCGCTGCTGGGGGGCGTGGTTTTTTCCAGAATTAAAAGGCGATACTTTGGCATGCGCATATCCTCTGTAATGAACATACAAAGAATATAGGCAGGCAATATGTCGCGGATGTGACGTGAATGTGTCGGATTTATGAAACTGAAAAATCAGCCGACGATATCCAGCACCCGGCGGCGAAAGTTCAGGCCGCGTTCCTGACAGAGTGTTTCGCAGGCGTCAATGTCGACGCCTTCAAGGCCGTCAATAGCGGTCAGGGTCACGCTCGGCACATGCTTCATCGCCTGCACGGCAAAATCAAGCATGGCCTCGAAGGCGCCGTCTCGTTTCGGTCGGCAATGTTGAATATAGACAGCTTCATTCTGGGCGTTCATGGAGATGGATAATTCATCAATCAGCCCGGCGAGACGCGGCGTGACATCTTCGGCATAGACCAGATTGGCCAGACCATCGGTATTGATGCGGATTGATGTTGAGGGGTGTTCGGCTTTCAGTTGGCGGGCGACCTCAAGCAGCGTATCGAGGCGCAGGGTCGGTTCACCGAGGCCGCAGAAAACAATTTGTTTGTACATGTCCGGATCGCCAATCGCGGCAATGACCTCATCGGCTTCCGGTTCGCGCAACAGACGAAGATCATAACCCTGCACTACCCATTCACCATGATACTTGGGACAGAAGGCGCAGCGCAGCGTGCAGTGCCAGGTGATATTAAGGTAACAGTTGCCGTGTAGTTCGTAGGCGATGATTTCCTTGGGGGGCTGTTTGCCCGCTTTGGCGGTGCAGGGTGTGTTCATAAATAAGGTTTACGCCAGGTTGAGTGAAAGAAGATAGAGCAGGCTCATGAAAACAGGCTGATGCAACATATAAATAATAAGACTGTGTTTGCCGGCAAAGCTTAAGGTTCGGCTTAACGGATCCGTGCTTCGCCAGTTTAACAGCCAGGCTTGTGGATGTTTTTCAAATACCAGTTTGCCGATAAAGATGCCCAGCAGCACCACGCCGAACCAGGGTAACAGCGGCACATAATCCTCGGTAAAGGGTTTATGGGTCATCATCCCCAGCCATTGTAGCAGGGGATGATTAAAAGACGGGTGCTGGAAAACATTGCCGAGAATCACCAGCGTCGCCCCCAGTATGAAGTTGGTCCAGTAAAAACGCACGAAAATTAATCCGAGTACGCTGGCCACCGCGATAAAGTGCAGAATGCCGAAAAAGATAAAGCGATCCGCGAACTGGATATAACTGCCGATGCTGACCAGCGCGGCGAAGCCCACCAGCATGCCGAGTCGACGAAAATAGGGTTTGGGTTTAAAGCCGTTGCGGGTCGCCAGCGACAGGCTGACGCCGACCAGCCCCAGAAACAGGCTGACGATCAGGCTGCGGTAGTAGAGCCAGAATGGGTCGCGATAAAAATCCTCAACGATAAAGCCGAAGTGATTCAGATCGAAGCTGAAGTGATAATGGAACATCATGGCAATCGCCAGACCGCGCAGAACGTCGATGATCATATATCGTTGTCTGGAACTGTGGGTTTTCATCTGCGCGGAAATGTTCTCATTTGGGGCCTGAGCCGATAGAATGGCAGTATATCAAGCTCAAGCCTGTGTCGGTATGTCTGCAGGGGCTTGTTGCTAGATGAAGAGTATGATCTTGCCCTGCTAAATAAGTGTTCCTAATTCCAGATCACTTGTGAATTTCCACGTTCGTGGTGAAGTCCTGAGCCTGACGAAGGGTCGAACCATGAGCGTGGAAATGCGGTGAATAGAGTGCTTAATCTATTTGTCCTTCGACAAGCTCAGGACGAACGGCAATTTCTAAAGTGTACTGGAATCAGGAACACTTATTGTAGGTGCGGCTTTAGCCGCACAATAACAGGAGATCAGCGGTTAGCGCATCTATCGCTGATTCACAGAGCAGCGCGAAAAGCCGTATCCACATGAAATGCGCGGCATTAATTCATAAACGTAAAGAGTCAGTTATCACCCATGCAAGCATACGGGGCAGAATCAACACAGGACGAGCGCACAACATCTGAGGTCAGCCATTATGACTGGGGCTATATTCTCAGGGTGGCGAAGGAGCATCGGGGCGATCTGATCCTCGCGCATCTTGTTGCGATAATCGCGGTGCTGGCCAATGTGCCCATCCCTCTTTTAATGCCATTGCTGGTGGATGAAGTGCTGCTGGATAAACCGGCGGAGCTGGTGGGGGCGATGAATGCGTTGTTTCCCTCGAACTGGCACGGGCCGGTATTATATATTGGCGGCATACTGCTCCTGACCGTGATGCTGCGCCTGCTCGGTTTGTTGATGAGCGTCTGGCAGACCATGCGTTTCACTCTGATCGCCAAGGACGTGACTTATCGCATGCGCCGGGGTTTACTGGATCGGCTGCAGACTATTTCCATGGCGGAATATGAAACGCTGGGCAGCGGCGCGGTGGCCTCGCGTTTTGTCACCGATATTAACGCCATCGATGAATTCGTCGGCGCATCCCTCAGCAAGATACTGGTCTCGGTGCTGAGTCTTATTGGCATCACCGTGATTCTTTTATGGATGCACTGGCAACTGGCCTTATTTATTCTGTTTATGAATCCGCTGGTGATTTATTTCACCGTGGTGCTGGGCAAGCGGGTCAAGCATTTAAAGAAAAAGGAAAACAGCGCCTTTGAAATTTTCCAACAGGCGCTGGTGGAAACCCTGGATGGCATCCACGAAATTCGCGCCGCCAACCGCGAGCGCCATTATCTTGGCCGGGTAAAAGAAACGGCCAATAAAATAAAACAGCATTCGGCTACGTTTTCCTGGAAAACCGATGCCGCGAATCGTTTTTCCTTCGGCATTTTTCTGATCGGTTTCGATATGTTTCGCGCCATCAGCATGCTGATGGTGGTGTTTTCCGATCTCAGTGTCGGTGAAATGATGGCGGTATTCGGTTATCTCTGGTTTATGATGGGGCCGGTGCAGGATGTGCTGAATATCCAGTACGCCTGGTATGCGGCGAAGGCGGCGATGAATCGCATTAACCAGTTATTTGAATTACAGCAGGAACCGGAATACCCGCATCTGCACAACCCATTTCGTGATAAACAGACTGTTGGCATCAGGATGCGGGATATTTCTTTTAGTTATGGCGTCGACAGCGAAGCGGTGCTTCGGCATGTGAATCTGGATATTCATGCGGGAGAGACGGTCGCGCTGGTGGGCGCCAGCGGGGGTGGCAAATCGACGCTGGTGCAGGTGATTCTGGGGATGTATCCCCCGCAGCAGGGCGAACTGTATTTCGATGATGTGCCGGTTACTGAAATTGGTCTGGACGTGGTGCGGGATCATGTCGCGACAGTCATGCAGCATCCGGCCATGTTCAATGATACGGTGCGCCAGAATTTGAGTCTGGGACTGACGCTGACTGATGAGCAGTTATGGCGGGCGCTGAAAACGGCGCAACTGGAGGAGGTGGTGAAAGCCATGCCGCAGGGGCTGGATACGATTGTGGGTCAACAGGGTGTGCGTTTATCCGGTGGTCAGCGTCAACGGCTGGCGGTCGCGCGCATGCTGTTGACCGAGCCGGAAGTGGTGATTCTGGATGAAGCCACCTCGGCGCTGGATACTGCGACTGAGGCTCGTCTGCATGCCGCCATGCGCGATTTTCTGCAACCGCGCACGACGCTGATTATTGCGCACCGCCTAAGCGCGGTGAAACAGGCCGATCGGGTTTACGTATTCGAGGACGGACATATCATCGAAGAAGGGGTGCATGAGGATCTGATCCGCAGCAACGGTTTATACAGCCGTCTTTACGGGCATCAGGAAGACAAATAATGGCGGGTTTTACCCCGCCGATAATTCAGTGCTGGTGACCGCCGGCGCCATGCACATGACCGTGTTCCTGTTCTTCCGCAGTGGCTTCGCGAATATCGAGAATCTGCAGGTCAAAGTTCAGAACCGTTCCCGCCAGCGGGTGATTGCCGTCAATAGTGACTTCATCATCATTGACGCCGATAACCGTGACCGTCATGGGCTGGCCGTCCGGGGATTCAGCGTGGAACTGCATGCCGATCTTGATTTCATCATCGGTTTCAAACATTTTCCGGGGCACGACCTGGGTCATGTTTTCGTTGCGCTCGCCATAGCCCTGTTCAGGTTCGATGGTGACGGACAGCTCTTCACCGGCTGACTTGCCCTGCAGGGCGTGCTCCAGTCCCGGGATAATATTGGCGGCGCCATGCAGATAGGCGAAACTGCCGTCGTCTGCGCTGTCGATAATATTGCCTTCGTTGTCTTTCAATGTGTAGTTAAGGGTGACGACCCGGTTCTCGGCTATTTGCATGATATATCCCGTTAAAATTTTAATAATCCAGAAGAATACCATACTATGGGGTTATTTACTGAGGATTGGATAGAATAATTATTATGAAGGGCATTTATCTCGATTCAGAGGCCTCGGTCACCGCCGAAGTTTTTGCTGTGGTGTACGTGCCGGGGCGGCATCGCAGCCGCTATCCCGAGAGTAATGTTGAGGTACTGGCTTCCGCCGAGTTGGCTTTGGCGCAGGCGGCTCCGGAAAAACGCTGTTATGCGGCAAAACTCATGGGGCCGGCGCGTTCCTCAGAGGGGGTGAAGCTGTATTACCTGATCGGCTGGCTGGATGAAAATAACCGGCCCTGAAACTTGTACTATTTCCCCCTGTCTGAGTCGTAGATTATTCTTGAAATATTAAAAACGGAGCCCATGAATGAACTCGAAATTAATGATTCTTCCGGCGAGCAAAGCCGGCGCGATTCGCCTGTTGCAGGTGCCGGAAGATTTTGAAGAGCATGAAGCCTATCGTCATGTCACCGGGGTGATTGCCCGGGTCGAAGAAGAGAATGCCGACTATGACTGGGAGGACATCGCCGCCGAACTGGAGGCGCATGGTTTCGAATGTGTGGACTTCCTGCTGGGGCCTGAACTGGATTAAATCTTATTGCGAGGAAAAATATGCCAACCTACGATTATTTCTGTGAACAAAATGGCCGTACGCTTGAGGTTCGCCACCCGATGAGTGACGTGATTCACAACTGGGGGGAACTTTGCGAACGGGCGGGGATTGATCCCGGCGATACGCCACTCGATGCCGGCGTGAAAAAGCTGGCGACCGGCGGGCAGGTGGTGCGCAGTTCGAGTCTGGGAGACAGTGCGCCTGCCTGCGCCTCCGGAGGCTGTGGTCAAGCTTGCGGTTTGTAATCGCGCGCGGGTTTTTATTCAGGCGTCGGCGTTTAAGAAATTTGTCTAAATAGCCGTTCCCAATATCAGTACACCTGGGGAACAGCGATGAAACTGTCGGTACGGCTTCTATCCTTTGGGGAGCCGTACAGGTACGATTGAAATCGTACCTACAACAGCCTCGCAGGAAGGCTTATTTAAAACAGGTAGCGCTGCATATAATTTTGCGACATCAGCGTTTGTCTAAAATGTTAAACCCCCACATGACTCTGGACTTTATATGCAGTCGGATATTTTTGCCATTGGCGTTGCCTATATACTTGGACTGGCTGCGCGCTTTGTCGGTTTGCCGCCGCTGGTGGGATATCTTATCGCCGGTTTTGTATTATTCGCCAGCGGCGGAGAACTGACGCCGACTTTAAAAGAATTTTCCGAGATGGGCGTGACCTTGCTGTTATTCAGCATTGGTCTTAAATTGCGAATAAGAAGTCTGCTTATGCCGCAAATCTGGACGGTCGCTTCAGTGCATATGCTGGTGACGGCCATTGTCGCGGCAGGCTTTATTCTGCTTATGGGCGTCATCGGCTTTTCCATGTTCAGCGGGCTTGATCCGCTGGCGGTTGCGCTGATTGCTTTTGGCCTGAGTTTTTCCAGCACCGTGTTTGCAGTCAAGGTGCTGGATGAAAAAGGCGAAACGAATTCGCTGTATGGGCGCATTTCTATTGGTATCCTGATTATGCAGGATATTGCTGCGGTGATTTTTCTTGCCGCTTCAACCGGTAAAATTCCTTCCTTCTGGGCCTTCGGCCTGCTGGCCCTAATTCCGCTGCGTCCCCTGCTGTTCAAGCTGCTGGAAAAATCCGGTCATGGTGAATTGCAAATCCTGTTTGGTTTAACGCTGGCGTTGGGCGGGGCGCAATTATTTGAGCTGGTCAGTATCAAGGGCGATCTGGGCGCCCTAATTCTGGGCGTGTTACTGGCGAACCATGCGCGCACGCCTGAGTTGGCGCGTCAGCTTCTTGGTTTCAAGGATTTATTTCTGGTTGGCTTCTTTCTTTCCATCGGTTTATCCGGCCCCCTGAGCTGGGATGCGCTTGCCGTCGGGGTTCTATTATTGCTGCTTGTGCCATTTAAAACGATATTCTTTTTCTGGCTTATGAGCCGGTTTCATTTGCGTGCGCGAACCTCGTTGTTAGGTTCATTGAGTCTGGCGAATTATAGTGAGTTCGGTTTGATCGTGGTCGCCGTCAGCGCCGATAATGGTTGGATAGCTAATGAATGGCTTATCATTATCGCTATTGCTTTGTCCCTGTCGTTCATCGTTGCCGCCCCGTTAAATAGCGCCTCATACCGGCTGTATGCAAATTTGCGCGGCCTCCTGTCGCGGTTTGAAACGGCGAAACATATTGAAGAAGAAGCGGATATAAATTCAGGCGATGCCACTGTGATTGTCTTTGGTATGGGACGTATCGGTAGCGGCGCTTATCATGTGTTCCGGCAACGCGTGGGCGAGCAGGTGCTGGGCGTTGATTATGATGAGGTGAAGGTCAGGAAACTGCGTGAAAAAGGTCTGAATGTAATTCGCGGTAGCGCGACCGATCCGGATTTCTGGAGTCGTATCAATATGAATCTGGCAAGCGTGAAACTGATTGTGCTGGCGATGCCGAATGCGCAGGAAAACCTGTTTGCCGCACGGCAATTAAAGGCCGTGGGCTATAGCGGCAAGGTGGCCGGGGTGGCCCGCTATGCCGATGAAATTGAGGCGCTGAAACAGGTAGGCGTGCATGCCGCGTATAATTTATATGCGGAGGCCGGCGCCGGGTTTGCCGAGCATGTTTGCAGCGAGTTGCTGCCGGAAGCGGTTAGCTGACTATGCCGGGACTGTTTCGACAGGCCTGCTTATGATTCTGCGCAGGCGGACTTTTTGCAAATAAAGTAATCCAGTGATAATTTTCCCGGACCATAAAGTGCGAGCATCAACAGCGCCATGCCCCACAGGTAATGCTGGCTGAGTCCCATTGCGCTGATATCCGGATAGGAAAGAGCGGCGACAATATTAAATATGAACAGGGCCAGCGCAGAGTAACGACCGGCCAGACCGATGACCAGCAGCACCGGCAACACCAGTTCAGCCGTGGTGCCCATATAGGCCGCCAGGGTGGGGGAGAGCAGCGGCACGTTATATTCATATTCAAACAGCATGATTGTAGTGTCAAAACTTTGTATCTTGGTCAACCCGGATTTAAAAAAGGCATTGGCGACCCAGAGTTTCAGACCCAGCTCAATTACGGGGGTGATGAAACCGAGGAGGCGGCCGTATAGCGAATCGAGCGCAAAGGCTTTTTGCATCAATGTCGAACTCATCAAATCATCAAAATTAGCCATGGGAACTCCGGGGGAAATAAAAGGAAAAATTGAACTGCTGTGAGTAGAAATTGAAGCGGCGGGGTTGAATCGTTTATCCCGCCGCTTCATTTCCATATTTCAGTTACAACGGGGGCTTATTTACCTTTGGTTTTGCCACCGGCGATTTTCTTACAGGTGCCTTCAGGCACATAGACCCATTCGGCAGCATCTTTGTCTTTGGATGCCTGTCCGGCGCAGGCGTGATTGCTGTTACCGCAGTCATTCATGCCGGCTTTGACGATACCGTAACATTTTTCCATGCCGGGTTTGCCGGCGAAGGCTGCCGTTGCGCCTGTCATCAGACCAAGAGCAATCATGCCACTCAGCAGGGTTTTCATGTTTTTCATTGTCTTCTCCATTTTATTTGGTTAAATATTGCGTACAGTCCGCACAGCGTGTATGACGGACTGTGCTGATGTAACTAGACCTGCCTCCACTTGTCAATCTTACAGGTCGCAAAAAATATTTTTTCAAATCCGGGATTGACTGTATCGACGCATCCGGATCGAAGCGGGTGTCTGTTGACAGGAATATTTTCAATGGTCGGTAAGAATCCGCTTTTTAGCCGGGTCTTTTATATTTATGGATAATCGAACGATGACATTTGACGCACTGGTTAATGCTTATGCTGCGGATTTATACCGGTTTGGCTTCTGGCTTTGCCGCAATCAGGCGCAGGCCGAAGATCTGGTGCAGGAAACGTTTATGCGCGCCTGGAAAGGGCTGGATGGCCTTAAAGATAGTAAAGCTTTAAAAGCCTGGTTGTTTACCATTCTCCGGCGTGAGCATGCCCGCTGCTATTCCCGTCCGTCGCTGGATCTGGTGTCGATGGATGAGATGGATTATGAATTACAGCATTTTGCCGCCCCCGGCAGTGATGGCGCGGCCGACATGGAGTTTACGCAGGCGCTGGACGCCTTGCCGCCGGATTACCGGGAGCCGCTGCTTTTGCAGGCGCTGGGCGGATACAGTTGTGATGAAATCGCCGGGATTATGCAAATCAAAACCGGCGCGGTGATGACCCGGCTGTTTCGAGCGCGGCAGAAATTGCGACGTTCACTTGAAAGTGAGTCTCTCGATATGAAACGTAAGGAACCTCTGATTAATTCCGCCGTTCGTGGTGAGCCTGTCGAACCATGAACGCTAAGCATTGTAAAATCATAATGTTATATGGTTCACCCTTCGACAAGGCTCTCCTGAGCGAAGTCGAAGGGCTCAGGGTGAACGGAATTAATCAGAGGTTCCTTAAGTGAGGCAATGATGAACTGTATTGATGTACGACGAATTCTGGCGGCGACGCCGTCCTCCCGCGATGCGGAAGTGCTTGCGCATCTTCACGCCTGTTCAGGCTGCGCCCGCTATGCCGAGCAGGAAGAACGATTGACTCAGCAGATCCGGCAGCAGTTGAACGTTGCGGTTCCCGAGGGTCTGAGCTCACGGATTCTGCTGCAGCACGGGCTGGCGGAGGAAAAACGCTATCGAACACGCCGCCATTACTGGCAGGCGTTGGCGGCGAGCGTGCTGTTAACGGTGGGGCTGATCAGCGGCATGCTGCTGGTGAATTATCCCTATTCGCTGGCAGAGGTGGCGCTGGCGCATGTGCAGGATGAGCAAATGGCCTTGCAGGCCAATGACGATGTGCAACTTGCCCGGCTTAATCATTTGCTTGCGCCGTATCATCTGAAGTTACAGCAGGATATCGGGCGGGTGAGTTTTGCCATGCCCTGCCGTATTCGACAATACACCGGCGCGCATCTGGTGATGGAGGGAGAGCATGGCAAAGTAACGGTACTGATCATGCCGGGTGAATACGTCATCGCGCGCAAGCGCCTGCAGGCGCGGGAGCTTCAGGGGGTGTTGATCCCCACTGACGGCGGCAGCATCGCTATCATCGGACAGGCGCAGGAATCGCTGGATGGCATTGAAGCGCGGATCAATCAGGCGCTGGTTCACACGGCCTGAGTCCGGTGATTAAGCCGGTATCAGAGTCAGGGTAATTTGCCGCTGGTGGGGATGCAGACGGTGTTCCCACAGATATAAGCCCTGCCACGTCCCCAGTCCCGGACGACCGCCGCTGATCGGGATGCTGATGCCGGCCTGAGTGAGGATGCTGCGGATATGCGCCGGCATGTCATCCTCGCCTTCGTCGATATGAACAAACATGGGGTCGCCATCGGGAACCAGTTTGCTCATAAATGTTTCCAGATCGTGACGCACATCCGGATCGGCATTCTCGCAAAGTATCAGTGAGGCGCTGGTGTGATGCACGAAGCAATGACAGAGTCCGCAGTCGATGCCGGACTCTTGCACAGAGTGAGCCACTTCCTGACTGATATTGTAGGTTCCGCGTCCCCGGGTTTGGATATTCAGAATTTTTTGCATAATTTTTCCTGACTGACGACTTGCGCAGATGCTGGTCTTGACGCACTGCGGTTCCTCTTCTATATCCATAATAAGGTCTGTAATTTTGACAACCCTGTTATCCGGGAGGGATATATGAATACGGTGCAAGTCTATATTGAAGAAACCCTGAACGCCAGTCGTCTGCAAGATGTAAAGGACATCATGATGACCATCCCGCATGTGCATAACGTTGAGTTTAATGATGAACTTCCGCATGACATACTGGTTGAATTTGATGCGAATTATAATGTGCCCATAACGATTGTCGAAAAGCTGGAAAGCGAAGGCATCCACCCGGATATCATTTCCGCCTGATTCCGTACACTACCTTGCCGGAGCCTGTTGTGGGTGCGATTTAAATCGTACCTGTATGGGTATTTGAAACCGCTGTTTAGTTGTCTGAGGACAGAAGTTCTATTATCTCTGATTTCTGGCGCATAGCATCCTCATAGCCCAATTTGATCAAGGCGCGGCAATAACCTTTCTCAAACAATAGATAACTGGCCAGACTGGAACTGTTGCGGCTATAGGCGCCAATACTTTTTAATAGAAAGCGTAAACTGGTGGGCAACTCATGCAGATATTGCAGAGCCAGCTCGCCGAGGTTCTGACTGGGTGAGATAACCAGCACATCCACCTTGCGTAATTCAATCCCGTGTTTAATGCGTTTTTTCTCCGGAATAATTTCAATAGTTTTATTGATGCGCTGAACGCGCTCAATATCCGCAGACAGACTGTCGAGAAAAATACTGTCCAGCGCATGGCCGGCAATCTGCGCAATACTGGGTTCGCTGATGATTTTGCGCCGGGGCATGGTTGGCAGCACTTCCTGCCGGTTGCCGATGATCAGAATTTTATCGGCGCCCAGATGCAACGCCGGACTGATGGGCGCAATCTGACGCATCGACCCGTCACCGAAAAATTCCCGGTTAAGGCGCACCGGCGCAAAAATAAAAGGAATCGCGGAGGAGGCCATCAGATGGGTGACGCTAATTTTAGCGTGCGCGCCAATACGCCGCGAACGAAACCAGGGTTGCAGGGCGGCATTGGTCTGAAAGAACGAGACCGATTGTTGCGTAGTGTAACCCGATGCAGTGATGGAAAGCGCATGCAGGTAACCCTGATCGATCGAATACTGGATATCATTCGTGTTGATATGTTGGGTCAGCAATTTTTTCAGCGGGCTGCGGTCGAGCAAATAGAGTGAGCCGCGGCGTTTGTTCATTCCCGCTGAGAGCATGGCCAGAAACCAGTTGCTGCTGGTTTTCAGTAAACTCCAGCTATCAGTTTTGAAAACGTGATGGGCGTGAAAGCTCGCCCAGATATTATGAATGCGCGTAACGGATTTATTAAAATTATAAGCATGGGTTGAAAGAGCGGCGGCGTTAATCGCGCCGGCGGAGGTGCCGCAGATAATATCAAAGGGGTTATGCGCGTCTTCAGGCAGCATTTCGGCAACGGCTTTAAGAACGCCAACCTGATAGGCGGCGCGCGCGCCCCCGCCTGACATAATAATACCGATCTTCGCTTTCTTCTTTTTCATCTATTGGGCATTGTCCTGAAAACTGCGGGTTCCTGATGAGTTAAATAGCTGTTCCTAATTCCAGTATACCTATGGAATAGCGATAGAATTGTAGGTACGGCTTCTACCCTGCGGGCACAAATGAGCCGTACAGGTACGATTGAAATCGTACCTACAACAGGCTCCGATAAGACTTAGTGTGCTGGAATTAGGAACACTATTTGAACAAGTATAGTTCAGGATTGAGACGATTTTTCTATTAGCCGGTTTGTTTATTTATAAAGAGTGCAATATAGTTGTATTAAATAGTAGTTCGAATTACTTATATCCACTGGGGAAGTAGCTGGAATTAGGGAACCTCTGATTAATTCCGTTCGCCCTGAGCCCTTCGACTTCGCTCAGGAGAGCCTTGTCGAAGGG
>WFVC01000016.1 GCA_015491815.1 Gammaproteobacteria bacterium
CCATGATACAGAACAGTAACGCTTTCATTTCGATCAAGCGCCTTTAGAATATCATTTGTTTTATACCTTAAATCTACTATTGACGCCTTCATAATCTTTCCCGAAATACGTGATAATGTCTACATATTATAGACATATTTAACACGAACTCAAAATTATTGTTTTTCACGTAACATCATAAGGTTACACGGAGCAGCGAGTTCTTTTTGCATATAACGGTGTGTTACGGCGAAGTTTTGCTGTCGCTTTTGGATATTTTCTGTCGAACCATTTCGTGACTGGCAAGTGTGCCAGGTTTTTATCCGGCATCAGCGAGGCATAATTTTCAATCGCATTCTTAAGGGCTGTAAAGATACTTTACGTTATCAAAACAAACTTGGAATGAAAAGTTCGTGAACTGAACTTAACTGGCGCCTACTCAAAGTTGGTAACCGTCAGATTGGATTGCGTCTACAACACATAACATGGGCTACCTACAAGTGGCGGAATTATAAATGGATAAAACTATAATCTGTGTAAAACTGGTAGACGGTGGTTAAATGAACATGCGAGTACTTTTAGCCGAACAGACTATGCTTCCAGATAACCATAGTTTGTCCGATCCGGACAATTTATGCTTTCGTACACACAAAAACGCGATGTATTTTAGTTGGTGGGCCCACCAGGACTCGAACCTGGGACCAAGGGATTCACTTCGACCTGATATTTATATCAGGAGTGGACTATCTCATCACCCTCAACCCCGATAATCTATCGGCTTGTTAGGGCGCGGGACGCTCTGGCCTGTTATTAAGAACGCTTCGGTTAATAAAACCAGTTCTCAGGTAGTCTCTGCACCTTCCGAAGGTGTACCTCCGGCTTGGCTCAGGATTGCCATCAGCTCACATGCTGTGACTGTTAAGGTTTCCCTGAATTCATCCCGTTCATTTCACACCTTTCGGTATGAACGCACCATTTGATGAGTCCCCTGCTCTAACCAACTGAGCTATAGGCCCAATGCGCGGTATTTTAACAAGAATTTGATGAAAGGTCTTATTTTATAGATAAAAAAAACGGCGCCATTCAGCGCCGTTTTGATCAGTCGATATCGAGGAAACTTCGCAGGTGATCGGAACGACTGGGATGACGCAATTTGCGCAGAGCCTTGGCTTCGATCTGGCGAATACGCTCGCGGGTAACGTCAAACTGTTTGCCGACTTCTTCCAGCGTATGATCCGTATTCATATCAATACCGAAACGCATGCGCAGAACTTTGGCTTCGCGGGCAGTCAGTCCCTCCAGCACATGTTGAGTCGTTTCGGAAAGACCGGATGACGTTGCTGAGTTCACCGGTGAAATCACATTCTGATCTTCGATGAAGTCACCCAGATGCGAATCTTCATCGTCACCAATTGGGGTTTCCATTGAGATAGGTTCTTTGGCGATCTTCAGCACCTTGCGAACTTTATCTTCCGGCATTTCCATGCGTTCAGAAAGTTCTTCCGGCGTCGCTTCGCGCCCCATCTCCTGCAGCATTTGCCGTGAGATGCGATTGAGTTTGTTGATGGTTTCAATCATGTGCACCGGAATACGAATGGTGCGCGCCTGATCTGCAATCGAGCGGGTAATGGCCTGACGAATCCACCAGGTGGCGTAGGTCGAAAATTTATAACCGCGCCGGTATTCAAATTTGTCCACGGCTTTCATCAGGCCGATGTTGCCTTCCTGAATCAGATCGAGGAACTGCAGTCCACGGTTGGTGTATTTTTTGGCGATGCTGATAACCAGTCGCAGGTTGGCTTCGACCATTTCTTTCTTGGCCCGA
The DNA here is from genome assembly GCA_015491815.1 of Gammaproteobacteria bacterium. Taxonomy (GTDB): domain Bacteria; phylum Pseudomonadota; class Gammaproteobacteria; order UBA6429; family Thiohalophilaceae; genus JAADGZ01. The sequence continues at coordinate 1,805 of WFVC01000016.1, forward strand.
CGCGCCTTGGCTTCGCCAATCGACATCTTGCGATTGATGTCCTTGATGTCGGTAATGCTGATACCGCTTTCTGTTTCCAGCGCTCTCAGCTTTTGCTGGGCGCGCAGAATTTCTTCCTTGTGTTCTTCAAGGATGCTGGAATATTTTGCACCGGCGTCAATATGCTTTTGCAACCAGTTCAGATCGGTTTCATTTTCCGGGAAGGAGGTAATGAATTCCTTACGCGGCATGTGCGCTTCATCAACGCAGTAATGCATAATGACTTTTTCGTGACTGCGGATATCCTTGATCAGTTCACGCATATTGCCAAGCAGGCGCTCGACGAGCTTTGGCGTCAGCTTGAGCTGCATGACTTCGGCAATCAATTCCTGCCGGATTTTTTCGCACTTTTTGTCCGTGTGCCCATGCTTGTTAATCGCATTGATAACCCGTTTTTGCAACTTGCGGATTTTCTCGAAACGCTCGCGGGCTTCCTCCGGATCCGGGCCGGTATCCACGACTTCATCGGCGTCTTCATTCGCCGCTGCTTCACGGCTGGCGGCCACTTCCGCCGGCGTGGGAATATTATCCGGCGCATTGGGATCAATGAAGTCGGAGATAATATCCGTCAGCTTCATTTCTTCTGTTGCGATTTTATCGTAGCAGGTCAGCAGTTCATCGACGGTCGCGGGATAAATGGCCAGCGCGGATAACATCTGGCTGAGGCCGTCTTCGATGCGTTTGGCGATTTCAATTTCACCGGCGCGGGTCAGCAGTTCAACCGCACCCATTTCACGCATGTACATGCGCACCGGATCCGTGGTGCGACCAAACTCACTATCGACATTGGCCAGCGCCGCCGCCGCTTCTTCGGCGGCGTCTTCGTCAACGGCCGCGCTGCCTTCAAGGATGGTGTCAGTATCGGGCGCGGCTTCATATACCCGGATGCCCATGTCGTTAATCATGGCGACGATATCTTCGATCTGTTCCGGATCGACGATGTCGTTTGGCAGGTGATCATTGACTTCGCCATAGGTCAGGTAGCCTTGCTCCTTACCCTTTGCGATCAATAATTTAAGCTGAGATTGCTGCTGATTTTGATCCATTACTTGCACTCTGACAGGATTCATTTGAGTCGGTTCCATAAATGGCGACGAAAAACCAACCTAGTTTACACGAAAGTCTGATTTATTCCAGATCCAGACGCCTGTTTTTGCTGGTTTTTCCGTAATATTTACCCATCCGGGATTTCACCCGGGCTATGCGTTATGTAGGCATCGTCCCCTGATTTCAAGATTCAACCGCTATTTTATGTAGGCTTATCTTTGTTCGGATGCAGTTTGCGAAACAACTCCCGGCATTCGGCTTCATCACTGGCCGACAGTTGCCCCAGATCAGACTGCGCCAGCAGGGCGTCATAACGCTGCTGCAAACAGATCTGCTCCAGTTTGCTCAATGCCGTGGTAAATTCCTCTCCCAGTGAGGCTTCATCGTCTATTTCCGGCTGCCAGACAGCCAGTTTTTCTAAATGCGCGGCTTTGGGGCTGTCTCGAAAGTGTTCAATCAGGCTGCCAGTCTTAAGTGTGGTATGAATCTGCAGGATTTCAAGAACCTCGATAAGTAAATCCAGCCCCGGAATATCACCCGTGCTGAAACGGCTCAAATCGCCGGCCTGCTTTGCCAATTCAGGCTGATGCAACAGGCGTTGCAGAATATAGCGAATCGGAGAGGGCGGGGTATTCCTGTGCGCGGCCGCCCCGGCCGGATAGCGGCGGCGGGGACTTGCTGACGCCGCTGCGCGCCCGCTATTCGGCTCCTGCAGACGAGCCAGTTTATCCAGTTGCTGGTTCATCATTGACTTCATCACCCCGTCCGGCAGTTTGTTGAGCAACGGCCTTGCCTGACTCACCAGCTGGGCGCGCCCATCCAGACTGTTCATGTTCAGAGGTTCTTTCAATCGTTCAAAAAAGAATTCGGAAAAAGGCATGGCCGCATCGACATCGACTTCAAATTGTTGCTGACCGACCTTTTTCACCTGCGTATCGGGATCTTCGCCGTCAGGCAGAAACATGAAGCGGATCTGGCGTCCATCCCGCATCACTGGCAGGGCATTCTCCAGCGCCCGCCAGGCCGCCTCGCGTCCGGCGCGATCACCGTCGAAACAGAAAACCACTTCATTACAGAGCCGGAACAGGCGATTCAGATGATCGACCGTGGTGGCCGTCCCCAGCGTGGCGACGGCATAGCGGATCCCCGCCTCAGCCAGCGCCACCACGTCCATATAGCCTTCGACCACCAGCAGGCGGGGAATATCGCGCAAAGCCCGGCGCGCTTCGAACAGGCCGTAGAGTTCCTGACCTTTGTGAAACAGCGGGGTTTCCGGGGAATTCAGATATTTTGCGGCGGCGGATTTTTTCCCGCCACCGTCCTGATTCGCCTCGGCTGCATCCGGCAGAATACGCCCACCAAAGCCGATGCAACGGCCTCGGGGATCGCGAATGGGAAACATGATTCGATCCCGGAAGCGATCGTAACAGCGTCCATCCTCCTTGCGAATCAGCATGCCGACCGTGACCAGTTGTTCCTGTAAAACCTCGCTGTTGCCCATCTGACGGATCAGGTTATCCCAGCCGGGCGGGGCGAAGCCAATACCATATTCCGCCGCGACCAGCCCGCTCAGTCCCCGTTGTTTCAGATAGTCAATCGCCCGTGATGATTGAGCGTGCTGACGCAATTGCTGCTGATAAAACCGGCTGGCGCGATCGAGCACCGCATAAAGATCCTGACTCTGTTTTTGCCGGGCCGGATCAGCGCCTGCGCGCGTCCCGCCTTCATAGGGCACATCCAGTCCGGTCTGACGCGCCAGCTCCTCGATCGCCTCGGGGAAACTCATGTGATCGTATTCCATCAAAAACCCCACCGCCGTACCGTGCGCGCCACAGCCAAAGCAGTGGTAGAACTGTTTGCTGGCGCTCACGGTAAACGACGGCGTTTTTTCGCTGTGAAAGGGACAACAGGCGGTGTATTCGCGGCCGGCCTTTTTCAGCGGCACGCGACTATCGATGATTTCGACGATATCGACGCGATTAATGAGATCGTCGATGAAGGATTGGGGAATGCGAGGCATGAGGGGATTCTATACTGGTTTTGCCTGAAAGGCAGATCCAAATAGACTGGATAGCATGTGCCGGCTGCGGTGGGTCTCGTGGCGAGTGGCTGGTAGCTGGGAACTGCTTTTCCTCGCTACCAGCCACTCGTTCCTCGCCACTGTCAGCCGGATAATTGGTCTTTAATTATCCGGCTGACCAACCCCATATCAGCGCGTCCGGCCAGTTTGGGTTTAAGCAGGCCCATGACCTTGCCCATGTCTTTCATGCTGGCGGCGCCGGTAGCGCTGACAGCTTCGTCAATCAGACTCCGGATTTCATCTTCAGACAATTGTTCCGGCAGGTACTGCTGGATGATTTCGATTTCAGCGGCTTCCTGCGCCACCAGTTCATCGCGGCCGGCCTTGCTGAACTGTTCGATGGAATCCTTGCGCTGCTTGAGCATTTTTTCCAGCACCGCGATGACCTGATCATCGTCGAGGGTGATGCGCTGATCGACTTCGATTTGTTTGATGGCGGCGGTAATCAGGCGCAACACGGCAAGGCGATCTTTGTCCTTGCTGCGCATGGCTGTTTTCACGTCATCGTTAATACGGGCGGTAAGAGTCATGCTGCTCAGTTCTGGAAATGCCAGTCCTGCCGGAAGGCAGGAACACAAAAATCAATAGAGGCGTTTGGTGCGGGCGCGTTCGCGGGACACTTTTTTCTGGTGGCGCTTCACGGCAGCCGCCATTTTGCGTTTGCGAATGGATGTCGGCTTTTCATAAAATTCGCGGCGGCGAACTTCCGAGAGCACACCGGCTTTTTCGCAGGCGCGCTTAAAGCGACGCAGAGCGACATCAAAGGGTTCGTTTTCTTTTACGCGTACAAATGGCATCTACCATTCACCTCAAGTTTTAATAAAAATGATTCAGTTCAGCCTGTTCAAGGCAGGGCGCGCAAGTTTAATCCCCTCGTTCGGTAAATGCAAAAAAAATCCGAAAAAGGGGCCATATTTTTCGATTCGCAGCCAGGAATACGCTTTCAGGTAAAATTATCGGGAAAAAAAGCGCCAGATGCAGGAAAATGGCCACCATGTTAATACTTGGAATCGAAACCTCCTGCGACGAAACCGGCGTTGCCCTGTACGACAGTGAGCGGGGACTACTGGCGGACGCCCTCTACAGCCAGATTGCCCTGCATGCCGAATATGGCGGCGTCGTTCCGGAACTCGCCTCGCGTGATCACGTACGCAAAATTCTACCGTTGATTCAAGAAGTTATGGACAAGGCTCAAATTCAGCGGCAGGCGATAGAGGGCATCGCCTATACCGCCGGACCGGGCCTGATGGGCGCGCTGCTGGTGGGCGTGGCGGTTGGCCGCAGCCTGGCCTGGGCCTGGGAGATCCCCGCCGTCGGCGTGCACCATATGGAAGGCCACCTGCTGGCGCCCATGCTGGAAAATAACCCTCCGGATTTTCCCTTTGTCGCCCTGCTGGTGTCCGGCGGACATACCCAGCTGGTTCAGGTTGAAGGCGTTGGCCGGTACCGGCTGCTGGGTGATTCGCTGGACGACGCCGTCGGCGAGGCCTTTGATAAGGCCGCAAAAATGATGGGGCTGGGCTATCCCGGCGGGCCGCGCATTGCCGCGCTGGCTCAACAGGGCAATCCCGAACGCTTTACTTTCCCCCGACCGATGGTGGATAGACCGGGACTGGACTTCAGTTTCAGCGGCCTGAAAACATTTACCCTCAACACCCTGCAGCAACAGGGACAGGATGAGCAAACCAAAGCCGACGTGGCGCTGGCCTTTGAACAGGCGGTAGTGGACACCCTCGCCATCAAATGCAGGCGGGCGCTGATCCAGACCGGCCTTGACCGTCTGGTCATTGCCGGAGGAGTGAGCGCTAACACGCGCCTGCGAGAGAAACTGCAGGCCATGACCGCCGAACGGGGCGCGCAGATTTTTTATCCTCGACTGGAATTTTGCACCGATAACGGCGCCATGATCGCCTTTGCCGGTTGTCAGCGCCTGCTCGCCGGGCAACAGGAAGCACCGGGCTTTGGCGCAATCCCGCGCTGGGAACTGGAAGACCTGCCTGCGGTGTGATGATTTAACTCACTCCCCAGCAGGGCGCCTATTTCTCCTCGCCTCGAATTAGTCGCTGAATATTACTGCGGTGACGCCAGTAGAGCAGCACCGCCATGATTGCGGTCGTAATAATAAATTCCCGGGAAGGAATTATCAGCCAGACATAAAGCGGCGCCAGCGGGCTGGCGACCAGCGCGGAAAGCGAAGATATTTTCAGCACTTTGGCCACAAACAACCAGGTGCCGACGGTCGCCAGCCCCACGCCCCAGTGCAGGCCGAACAGTACACCAAACAGGGTCGCCACCCCCTTGCCGCCCTTAAAGCCAAAAAAAATCGGGTACAGGTGACCAAGAAACGCCGCCAGCCCAACCAGCGCCAGCGTGAGATCCGGCGCATCCAGTGAGCGGGCCAGCAAGACGGGAAACAGCCCCTTGAGCGAATCCCCGGCAAGCGTAATCGCCGCAGGCTTTTTGCCCCCGACCCGCAGCACATTGGTGGCCCCGGGGTTACCGGACCCCTGCGTGCGTGGATCAGGCAGGCCCATGAGTTTGCAGACGATGATGGCGGTGGAAATCGAGCCGAACAGGTAGGCGCTGATAATCAGGCTGTAATCAATTAAGTCCATGAACGAAAGGTACAAGGGAAAAGGGCAAAGATACAAGAGTAAAGATACAAGAAAACCAGCACGCTCCCTTGTATCTTGTACCTTGTACCTTGTATCTTTCGTTAATGGATATTATTTACCTTAGCGATTTACGCATCGAAACCATTATCGGCATTTATGACTGGGAGCGGCGGGTCAAGCAGGTGGTGAGTCTGGATATTGAGATGGCCACTGATATTGCCAAAGCCGCGAGCAGTGATGACATCGAGGACACGCTGAATTACAAAGCCGTAGCCAAACGGTTGATCAGCTTCGTTGGCGAAAGTGAATTCCAGCTGGTTGAAACGCTGGCCGAGCGAATCACGGATATTATTCTGAATGAATTCAATGTGCCCTGGGTGCGGCTGCGCCTGAACAAGCAGGGTGCGGTGCGCGGCGCGCGCGATGTCGGCGTAATTATCGAGCGCGGCTGCAAACCTGACTGAATCATGCATCGAGTCTACATTAGCATCGGCAGCAATATCGAGGCGGAAAAACATGTGCGCCTCGCCGTCGCCGAACTGCAGCAACACTATGCAAGGCTCCTGCTGTCTTCCGTGTATGAAAGCGAAGCGGTGGGGTTTGCCGGCGACAACTTTCTCAATATGGTTGCCGGGTTCGATACCGATGAAAGCGTACAGACGGTTTCTGCCGTATTGCATGACATCGAAGATCGGCACGGCCGCCTGCGCGATGGCCCGCGTTTTTCGGCGCGAACGCTGGATCTGGATCTGCTGCTTTATGATGATCGGATCATCAATGAAGACGGGCTGCAGATCCCGCGCGATGAAATCACCAGAAACGCCTTTGTGCTGCAGCCGCTGGCGGAACTCGATCCGGAGTTAATCCACCCGGTTAACGGTCAGAGCATGGCGGAACTCTGGAACAACTACGACAAAACCTCGCAGGCACTCTGGCCGGTTGAGCTCTCATTTACCCGCTAATTCAGCGACCTTGCGAATAGACAACTTTGAGCCTTTCAAACTGAACCTCACCTTGCCGGTGTCGGGCAGAGAAATTTCAATATAGCGGCGCTCTTCCAACAGGCTGCGGGTTCGCGCGGTATCGGTGAAAAAATAAAGATAATGATAATCGCCGTCATGGGCGATCTTGTGACAAAGCAACTCAAAGGAAGTCGCGCCGGCATCGGTTTGCGCCTGAATCTGCGTTCGGGTTTCATCCTGACAATCGGTATTGGTGCGCAAATAAAAGAAACAGTTGTCTTCTTCAGTGCTGCACCAGAAACCCACCGATTCACCTGCGCTATTCTCGGTGTAGGCTTCGTTATAATCAGCGCCATGATCGACCGTCCAGTCGCCGTTTATAATTCTTTCGGCAAAAGACAGGCTGGAAACGGCGCTCAACACAAATGCAGATAGAATCACAGGTAAATATTTCATGGCTTTCTCCTTGCAGATTAAAGAAATACGCCAATTGAAAAAATGGCATGCATCAGGAATTCAGACTGCGACCGCCATCAACCGTGAGGATCTGCCCGCTGGTGTACAGCGCATCCCTGATCAGATATAAAATCGCGCGGGCAATGTCATTAGGCTCGCCTTTGCGCTTGAGAAAGGTGCGCGACACAATCCGCTGCTTGGTCAGATCATCAATATTTTCCGGCCACATGATCGCGCCAGGCGCAACGCCATTAACCCGCACTTCCGGACCCAGTTCGCCGGCCAGCGCCCGGGTCATCATCACCAGACCGGCCTTCGCCATGCTGTAGATAGGATAGGCTTTGAGCGGGCGATCCGCATGAATGTCCACCATGTTAATAATACAGCCATGATTTCTTTTCAGTTGCGCCGCCGCCGCCTGCGAAAGGAAAAAGGGCGCTTTGAGATTAGATCCCATCAATTCATCCCAGTCTTTCTCGGTCGCCCTGTTCAACGGGGTGGGATAAAAGCTGGAGGCATTATTGATCAACACATCCAGCCGTCCCCAGGCGTCGGTGGCTTCCTTGACCAGCGCCGGCAGATTATCGATTTTATGTAAATCGGTTTGCACCAGAATGACCGAATCCGGACGCTTCTCCAGCATTTTTTCCTGCAGCTTCTGCGCCGCATCCCGCGAGCTGCGATAATGTAAAACCAGATTCATGCCCTCCGCATGCAGCAGTTGAGCGGTGGTGGCGCCAATTCGATGAGCCGCGCCGGTAATTAATACAACCTTGTTGCTAAGCATGCCTGTGGTATCCTCCTGCCGGGCTTCCACTGTAACCCAGATTGAGCGGACAAAACACTGTAAATGATCAAGCAAACGGATGATTTTCCCGCCCGCCTGCGGGCGGCGCAAGAATCACTCTCATCACTGCCCGCGCCGTCTGTCGAGGCGCAACAGTTGAGCGCCGAACTCTCGGCTGACATCGCCGCCGCAATTCAGGCGGCGGGCGGCTTCCTGCCCTTCTGGCGATATATGGATATGGCGCTGTATGCGCCGGGCCGGGGCTATTATCGCGCTGGCTGCCACAAGCTGGGAGCAAGCGGCGACTTTGTCACCGCGCCTGAAATTTCAGCGCTGTTTTCCCGCACCCTCGCACGGGCGATTCAACCGGTTCTTGCGGCACAGGCTGAGGCGCAGATACTGGAGGTTGGCGCCGGCAGCGGCGTCATGGCCGCCGACATTCTGAGCCAGCTGGCCGCCGATAACGCCCTGCCGGAAAGCTATACGATCCTGGAACTCAGCGCTGAATTACGTCAGCGCCAGCAGCAAACCCTGCATGCGCGCCTGCCCGAGCTGGCGGCACGGGTTCACTGGTGTGACACGCCGCCACAGAATTTTAACGGAGTCGTCCTCGCCAATGAATTACTCGACGCCCTGCCGGCGCATCGCTTTATTATCGTCGATGGCGTCGCCAGAGAGCTGGGTGTTGCATTTAAAGACGGGCGTTTTGTCTGGCACGTCGATACAACCGATAACCCGCGACTCATCCGCCGGGTGCAACAAATCGAAGAACAGCTCGGCCGGCGTTTTGTCGACGCTTATACCTCCGAGGTTTTATTTGCCGCTGAGGACTGGCTTGCCGCGACGGCAAAAAATTTAAACTCGGGCATGATACTCTTACTGGATTATGGTCAACCCCGTGCGCTGTATTATCATGCGCAACGTAATCAGGGCACCTTAAGCTGCCACTATCGCCATCATAGGCATGACGATCCGTTTTACTATCCGGGCTTACAGGACATCACCGCGCACGTTGATTTTACCGCCATTGCCGATAGCGCGCTGGATGCCGGCTTGCAGGTAAGCGGCTATACGACCCAGGCGCATTTTTTACTGGGCAGCGGCATTACTGAATGGCTGGAAGAAGAAACAGATCCGCTGCGCCGGCTTGATGACAGCAGCCAGCTTAAAAAACTCACCCTGCCTCAGGAAATGGGTGAAACCTTTAAAGTCATGAGCCTGACAAAAAACATGAACATCAGCCTGCCGGGCTTCACGCTGCAGGATATGAGGAACCGATTATGAAACATAAATTTTTTATTTTAATCCTGCCATTTTTAATCGTCGCCTGTGACCGCGGCAACCGCGAAGAAAACGTCGCCGGGCGCTGGTACACGCCCTCGCAACTTGAACATGGACGCGTCGTATTCAAAAATAACTGCGCCGGTTGTCACGGTGAAAACGCGCAGGGCACCTTCCGCTGGAATAAAAAACTGGCGGACGGCAGCTACCCGCCGCCGCCCCTGAATGGTTCCGCGCACACCTGGCATCATCCCAAACGCCTGCTGAAAAGAACCATCGACAATGGCGGTATCCCGGTAGGCGGAAAAATGCCGGCCTTTAAAGATAAACTGACCGAGCAGGACAAAGAAGCGGTTATCGCTTTTTTTCAAAGTTACTGGCCGGATGAAATTTATGCCGAATGGCTGAATCGAGGCGGGCTGAAATAACCTCGTTAAAAACAATTACACTTTTAAGGAAACTCTGATTAATTCCGTTCACCCTGAGCTTGTCGAAGGGTGAACCATATAACATTATGATTTTACAATGCTTAGCGTTCATGGTTCGACCCTTCGACAGGCTCAGGACTTCACCACGAACGATGGAATTAATCAGAGCTTCCTTAAATTAATCTATCATTCTTAACCGGTGCAAAGCGATAGCCTGCTTATGCCGGCACCCATTTCGATCTAAAAACAGGGCAAAACACACATGGATATTTTACAGGCAATCATTCTGGGCATCATAGAAGGCATTACCGAGTTTTTGCCTATATCGTCTACCGGCCACCTGATCGTGGTTAGTGACTGGTTGTCCATCGATCAAACGGAGACGAACAAGGCCTTTGAAGTCATTATTCAATTTTCCGCCATTCTTGCCGTCATTGCGAATTACAAAGACAAGTTTTCAATGAAGCATACCGCGCTGTGGATGAAAGTCGCGCTGGCCTTCATTCCAATCGGGCTGGTGGGCTTTTTGTTTCATCATCAAATCAAGGAATTTTTTACCGTCTCAACCGTTGGCGTCATGTTTATCGTTGGCGGTATCGTGTTTCTGGTGCTGGAATATTTTTACAGGGAAAATTCGGCCCATGTGGAGGATGTTGAAGACGTCACCTACAAGCAGGCCTTGCTGATCGGTCTCGCCCAGATCTTTGCGCTGGTGCCCGGCACCAGTCGCGCCGGCGCCTCCATCGTCGGCGCGATGCTGGTGGGTCTGAATAGAAAGGCCAGCGCCGAGTTTTCTTTTCTGCTGGCGTTGCCGGTGCTGGCCGCCGCCGCCGGATTTGATATGTTGAAATATTATAAAGAATTCAGCGACGGGCATTTACTGGCTCTGTTGGCGGGCTTTATTACTTCGTTCATCGTCGCTTATCTCACGATCAAATTATTTTTACGTTTTCTGCAACGATTTACCTTTGTCGGGTTCGGCGTCTATCGGATACTGTTTGGCGCGCTCCTGTTATGGGTAATATAAAAGCCGGCGCCAAATGAATCCGCAATTAAAATACACCCGACTCTGGTTAACGCTGGGCGCGCTTTTGATCGCCCTGATCTGGTATTTGTCACTCACCCCGGATCCGCCCGATACCGGCATCGACAACGGCGACAAGCTTGGACACTTTCTTGCCTATGGCCTGCTCATGGGCTGGTTTGCGCAAATCTATATTCAGATGAAACCACGCCTGTGGCTGATGCTGGGTTTTATTCTGATGGGCGTGCTGCTGGAAGTGCTGCAGGGAATGTCAGGCTTGCGCACCTATTCCTATGCCGATATGGCCGCCAACACCACCGGCGTATTCATCGGCCTGTTGTTATCGCAGGGACCGATGGCGCGCCTGCTGCAGCATTTTGAACAGCGCTTCGTAAATTTAAAGAAGCTCTGATTAATTCCGTTCGCCCTGAGCTTGTCGAAGGGTGAACCATATAACATTATGATTTTACAATGCTTGGCGTTCATGGTTCGACCCTTCGACAGGCTCAGGACTTCACCACGAACGGCGGAATTAATCAGAGCTTCCTTAAAATTTTGACCGAAAAGATTTCAGCCCCTTCCATTAATCATGCTCGGCGCGAATGGCGCGCTCCATCAGCGCCCGTACGGCATCGTGAGGTGACAGGCCTTCATGTAACACCCGGTAGATTTGTTCGGTGATGGGCATGTCCACGCCGAGACTTTGCGCAAGCGCATGCACTTCACGGGCGGTGTTGAACCCTTCCACCACCTGACCGATATCCTTCATGGCCTGCTGAATGTCTTTTCCCTGTCCCACCGCCAGTCCCAGACGCCGATTGCGGGACTGGTTATCGGTGCAGGTCAACACCAGATCGCCGAGGCCGGTTAGGCCGGTAAAGGTTTCTGTTTGCGCGCCAAGGGCCACGCCCAGACGGGTGACTTCCGCCAGCCCACGCGCAATCAGAGCAGCACGGGCATTGGCGCCAAAACCCAGCCCATCGGCTGCGCCGGCGGCAATCGCCAACACGTTTTTCACCGCGCCACCGACTTCCACCCCCACGACATCACGGCCGATGTAGGCGCGAAAATAATCCGTATGCAGGGCATCCGCCAACTGCGCAGCAAAGGCTGAATCACGAGAGGCGACCGTCACTGCGCCGGGCAGTTTCTGTGCAACTTCACGCGCAAAAGTGGGGCCGGAAACCACGGCCGTGGCAAGCATCTCACCCAGCTCTTCTTTTACCTGCTGGTGCAGCAATTTTCGGCTGTCGGGTTCCAGCCCCTTAGTCGCCCAGGCCAGTTTATGCTGCGTTTGCAGGAAGGGTTTGATGGCAATAAGCGTCTGCCGAAAAACGTGACTGGGCACCACCAGCAGCAGGATCTCGGCATGTGCAAGCACGCTGCCCAGATCGGCGCTGATTTCAAGTGACTCGGGGAAAGGAAGTCCCGGTAGATAGGCGCTGTTTTCCCGCGCCTGCGACATTTCCTCGGCGCGGGCGGGACGATGCGTCCAGAGCTGCACCGCATGGCCGTTGCCAGCCAGCAGCATCGCCAGCGCGGTTCCCCAGGAACCCGCGCCGAGAACGCCGATACGATAACAGGGCCGGGTCATGGCCGCTTAATGCGTAGCCTGTTGCGCCTTTTGCTGTTCCAGATGCTGGGCGTACATGGCGTTAAAATCAACCGGCGCCAGCAGTAACTGCGGGAACCCGCCACGTGTGGCCACATCAGAAATGGCTTCCCGGGCATAGGGGAAAATAATCGAAGGGCAGAAAACCGCCAGCATCCCCGCCAGCTGATCTTCCGGCATGCCCTGAATATTGAAAATACCGGCCTGCTGGACTTCAACCAGATAGGCGGTGTTATCCCCCTGTTTCACGGTAACGGTGATGGACAGCACCACTTCATAAACATTTTCACCAATGCTCTGGCCATTGGTGTTCAGTTCAACATTCACCTGTGGTTTAAAGTCAGTGGTGAACACGCCCGGCGCATTAGGCGATTCGAAGGAAAGATCCTTCACGTAAATTTTCTGGATTGCGAATTGCTGGGCGGGATCCTGTCCATTGCCCTGAGTTTCAGTGTCAGCCATGTTTTTATCTTCTTTTATTTATAAAGTTAAAAGGTAATACGCAAGTATCAATGATAATCGTGGCGGGAATATTACCAGAAACCCCCGCCGGAGGCATGATGGGGGTTTAAATATGCTGATTCACCCAGTTAATCAGGCCGGGCAGATCCAGCGCCCCCGCCATGCGCGTCACTTCCTGACCCTGACGGAAAATCGCCAGCGTGGGAATACTGCGAATATTGTACTGAGCGGCCAGCGCCTGTTCGACCTCGGTATTCACTTTCGCCAGCCGAATGCGCGGCTCCAGTTGCTGCGCCGCCTGCTCGAATACCGGCGCCATCATTTTGCAGGGGCCACACCAGGGCGCCCAGAAATCCACCAGCACCGGAATATCATTTTTGCTGATGGTGCGCGCAAAGTTACGGCTATCGAGATTCACCGGCGCGCCGGCGAACAGCGCCTGATGGCATTTCCCGCATTTGCCCCCGGCCGTCAGTTTCGCCGCCGGCAGGCGGTTAATGCCACCACAATGCGGACAAACGATATGCAAGGCCTCAGTCATTGTATTTACCCCGCCAGTTTCGCATCAAGCGCGCCTTCGGCTTCAAGCGCATGTAAATCGTCACAGCCGCCAATATGCTGATCGCCAATAAAAATCTGCGGCACGCTGGTCTGCCTGCTGCGTTGCTCCATAATGCGGCGCTGTTCCTGATCCGTATCAACCGCGATTTCCACATAGCTGACATTCTTGCTATCCAGCAATGCCTTGGCGCGCACACAATACGGGCAGAAGCGGGTCGTATAAATCGTGACATCCATCATAATAAAAGTCTCTTCATGTTTCTCGTTATTACTTCACCAGCGGGAGACTGGCGCTCTGCCAGGCCATGACCCCGCCGGCCAGATTGTAAACCGACTCAAACCCCTCTTTTTTCAGCAGCGCGCAGGCCTGCCCGGAGCGGCTGCCGGAACGACAGCTCACGATAATGGCCTTGTCCCGATATTTTTCCAGCTCCTTCAGGCGGGTTTTTAAATGCCCCTGAGGAATATGCAGGGCATTGATGATATGCCCGTTCTGATATTCGCCGTCTTCCCGCACATCCAGCACCACTGCATCATCATGGTTAATCATGCGAATGGCTTCACTGGGCGAGGTGGATTGATATCCGCGCAGGCGCGCGCCAAACAGGTTGTACGCCAGCATCGCCAGAATCACGACCAGCGCGCCAAACAGGGGCAGGTTGTTCGATACAAAACCTAATGTCTGTTCCACAATATCTCCCGATTGTTATTGCCGTAGATAGAAAACCTATGCGCCGCAGGAACCGGAATGTTTCACGCCGAGTTTTTTCAACAGTAATTCCGGAGGGCAAAAACGGGTGATGCCGCTTTGCAGCAGGTTAAATCCGATAAATGCGGTGAACCAGAGCCAGTGGCTACTTTGATACGGGGGGCTGGCCTCCATACCGAGGGCAACGGAAATCAGGATAAAGCTACCCGCCATAATGCGGATGATACGTTCGATGTTCATATAAAAATCACCTTGGAAGATTTTCGAATAAAAAATAAAAGCAGTGCACTGAATAAGGTCAGGGCATCCGTATTTCAAGAGACGAGCAGAAAAACCCCGCCTGTTAACGCTAATCGCGCGCCGGCATGATGAAATGATTATTCCTGGGTTGTTGGGTCGACAGCCATATCGGAGGGTGTAGTGCAGAAAACCTGACGCATCATATCAATCAGACGCAGGGTGCGCTCATCGCCGACACGGTAGTAAACCCGGTTGGCGTCTTTACGGGAATCGAGAATACCCTTGTCGCGAAGAATCGCCAGATGCTGGGAAATATTACTCTGCGAGGTGCCGACGCTTTCGACAATATCCTGTACACTGATTTCCTGATCCCCCAGGGTGCAGAGAATTTTCAGCCGCAAAGGATGAGACATAGCCTTCAGCGAACGTGAGGCGCGATCGATATCTTCATCACGGGTTATTAGAATCGCAGTATCGTCATTCATCGCATCGACCTTGGTATACACATTAATCACCATCGCTACCGTATAAATTTTACAGGCTATTATAAAGCTTATGCTGCCCTTTATTAATAAAACATTATACAATTATGCCGCTTTTGAGAAGGTTTATTTTATAAAAAGCCTGTTTTTTGTCTGATAATCCATTCCGCGGTCGAATTTGCTTCGATACCGGGTATTTGGGAGAATTCGGCCTCAATCAAACTGGACTGATTCCAAATTCATAACCATTCACTATTTGACCTGTCAACACATCTATGTCACTGATTCCAAAGCCTATGGTTCTACTCATCCTCGATGGATGGGGCTATTCAGAAGATCCTGAAGGCAATGCTATTCTGCACGCCAAGAAACCCGTGTGGAACGCCATGTGGGAAAATTACCCACACACGTTTATCCACGGCTCCGGAGCCGAAGTCGGCCTGCCTTCAGAGCAAATGGGCAATTCCGAGGTCGGCCACCTGAATCTGGGCGCCGGACGGGTGGTTTATCAGGAATTCACCCGCGTCAGCCGCTCGGTGAAAACCGGCTCTTTTTTCAGTAATCAAACTCTGGTCGACGCCGCCAATCTGGCCCGCGACAACGGCAAGGCGCTGCATGTTCTCGGCCTGTTATCGCCGGGTGGCGTGCACAGCCATGAAGAACATATTCACGCCATGGTTGAACTGGGCGTGCGCCAGGGGGTTGAAAAGGTTTATTTGCATGCCTTTCTGGACGGCCGCGACACCGCGCCGAAAAGCGCGCGCGAATCCATCGAAAAGATGCAGGCGGTCTTCGATCGCATCGGTGGCGGACGTTTCGCCTCCATCATCGGGCGCTATTACGCCATGGATCGCGATCACCGCTGGCCGCGCATCCAGAGCGCCTATGATCTGATCACCCAGGGCAAGAGCGAATTTCAGGCCAAAACCGCGCTGCAGGGGCTGGAAATGGCCTATGCGCGCGGTGAAACCGATGAATTTGTACAGGCCACCGCGATTCTTTCGGACACCGGTCGGCCCCTTCAAATGGAAGACGGCGATGTCATGGTGTTCATGAATTTCCGCTCCGACCGGGCAAGACAGATCACCCGCCCTTTCATCGAGCCGGATTTTGACGCCTTTAAACGTGAAGTCACGCCCAAACTCGCGCGCTTTGTCAGCCTCACTGAATACAATTCCGAATACGACATTCCGGTCGCCTATCCGCCTGAACGTCTGCGTAATGTATTCGGCGAATACATTTCCCGGCTGGGCATGCATCAGTTGCGTATCGCGGAAACGGAAAAATACGCCCATGTCACCTTCTTCTTTAATGGCGGACGCGAAGAACCGTTTGATTTTGAAGATCGTATTTTGATCCCCTCGCCCGACGTGCCGACCTATGATCAAAAACCGGAAATGAGCGCCGGCGAGGTCACCGACAAACTGGTCGAAGCGATTGAAAGCGATAAATACGATGTGATTATTTGCAACTACGCCAACCCGGACATGGTCGGGCATACCGGTAATTTCGAAGCCACCGTCAAGGCGATTGAGTTTCTGGACAGTTGTATTGGCCGGGTTAAAGACGCGACGCTCAAAGCCGGCGGTGAAATGCTCATTACCGCCGATCACGGCAATGCCGAGAAAATGACAAATCCGGAAACCCATCAGGCGCATACCGCCCATACCTCAAACGTCGTCCCCCTGATCTATGTCGGGCGACCCGCAAAATTCGAGGCGCGCGGCGCATTATCTGATATTACCCCGACCATGCTCTATCTCATGGGGCTGGAAAAACCCGGAGCCATGACCGGACATTCCCTGCTGGAGCTGGAAGACTGAAAACCCTGCCTGTCAGCCTGCTGATTATTCCTCTGCTATGTTTACTTGCAGGCGGGCTGCAGGCTGACACGCTCAATGAAGCAGAACGTCAGCTCAAGGCGAAAGAACTGGCGCAGTTGCGCCAGCAGATTCAATCCCTGCGCGATGAGTTGAGTAAAACCCGCAGCCTGCACGACTCCGTGCAACACACATTAAGCAAGATCGAAACCCGCATCAGCCGCCAGTCGCGCAGCCTGCATCAACTTTCCCGCAAACTGAAAACCCGTCGGAAAAAACTGGCCGAGTTGAAAAAAAAGCACCGCAGAGAAAAGAAAAAACTGGCCGCGCAACAGGATCTGCTGGCTCGCCAGATTCGCTCCGCCTTTATGATTGGCCGTCAGGAATATCTCAAACTAATTCTCAATCAGGAAGATCCCGCCCTGTTTGGACGCACGCTGGTGTATTACGATTATTTCAATCAGGCGCGCAGCGAACAAATCAAACAGGTCCAGACGGCGCTGACTAACATCGAAAAACTAAAGCTTACAATCAATGCTGAAACCGAAAAGCTGCGCAAAACCCGCAACAAACAAAGGGCGGAGAAAAAAGCGCTGGAAAAAACCTACCGTGAACGGGCCCTGGTGTTGGCCCGTCTGAATAAAGAAATAAAAAGCAAGGATCAGCGACTGGCGCAGATGAGCGCGGATGAAAAGCGGCTACAGGATTTATTACAGGCCATCAAAAAAGTCATGCCCGATATTTTTGCTGAGGTCGGCAATCATAAATCTTTCGCCAGTTACCGGGGCAAACTGGTCTGGCCGGTGCGCGGCAATGTCAAAAAACTGTATGGGAAACGACGCAAGTCCGGCAAATTAAAATGGAACGGAGTAATGATTCAGGCCTCTAAAGGACGTGAAGTACACGCCATTTCCCATGGCAGGGTGGCCTATGCCGACTGGCTTCGCGGTTATGGTTTATTGATGATCATCGATCACGGCGATGGTTATATGAGCCTGTATGGCCACAATCAAAGTCTGTACAAAGAAACCGGCGACTGGGTGGACGCGAACGAAGTCATCGGTGAAGTCGGTGACAGTGGCGGGCAAAAAAGCAGCGGCCTCTATTTTGAAATTCGCTACAAAGGCAAACCAACCAATCCGAGCCGCTGGTGTAAACGCACGCGCCGGAGTTGATTTACCCCGTTTATGATATATAAAAAGAGTGTCTGTTTTTTTAACTTTATTGTAATATCAAGCGCGTACGGAAATTATA
>WFVC01000017.1 GCA_015491815.1 Gammaproteobacteria bacterium
ATCATAGACAATACGCGCGCTCTGGATTGCAGGATAATTATAATATCCTGAAATACTAAACAAATTCAGATACTTAAGTATTTTATCATGAAGAATCAGTAACTTGGACGCTGTTTAAGGCCAACGCGCAGGCGCGCCCGCAACAGTATGAGAGCTGCATTTTTCCCATTTTTTGGAGATGTTCAATGAGTACCAATGGCGTTGATACCAGCAGACGCCGCTTCCTGACAGCCGCAACATCGGTGGTTGGGGCAGTGGGCGTCGGGGTCGTTGCTGTGCCCTTTATCTCGTCCATGCAACCCAGCGCGCGGGCGCGGGCAGCGGGCGCACCTGTTGAAGCGGATTTCAGTAAACTCGAGCCGGGCAGCAAGATGACGGTTGAATGGCGAGGCAAACCGGTCTGGATTGTTCGTCGCACCGAACAGAACCTGAAGGACTTGCCAACGCTGGACGCCAGCTTGCGCGATCCAGCTTCGGAAGAGGAGCAACAGCCTCCTTATTGTCAGAATGAAATGCGCTCAATCAAGCCTGAATATCTGATTGCCGTTGGAATTTGCACTCATCTGGGTTGTTCGCCAACTTATCGTCCAGAAATCGCGCCGGCTGATTTGGGCGATGCGTGGAAAGGCGGCTTTTTCTGCCCTTGCCATGGTTCTCGTTTCGATCTGGCGGGGCGCGTCTATCAGGGCGTACCGGCGCCACTAAATCTGGTAGTCCCGCCACATATGTATCTTGCCGATACCCGTGTGTTGATTGGTGAAGATAAAGGAGCCGCATCATGAGTAAAATGACCGAATTCATGGGCTGGGTGGATGCGCGTTTTCCCGCGACCAAGATGTGGGAAGATCATCTCTCCAAATACTACGCCCCGAAAAACTTCAATTTCTGGTATTACTTCGGTTCACTGGCGCTGATGGTATTAGTGCTGCAGATTGTGACCGGTATTTTCCTGACTATGAACTACAAGCCGGATGCCGGCCTGGCCTTCGCTTCAGTGGAATACATCATGCGTGATGTGAACTGGGGCTGGCTGATTCGCTACATGCATTCCACCGGCGCGTCGTTTTTCTTCATCGTCGTTTATTTGCATATGTTCCGTGGTCTGATGTACGGCTCCTACCGCCAGCCCCGCGAACTGGTGTGGATTTTTGGCATGCTGGTCTATGTGGCGCTGATGGCGGAAGCCTTCATGGGTTATCTGTTGCCCTGGGGACAGATGTCCTATTGGGGTGCGCAGGTGATCATCTCCCTGTTCGGCGCGATTCCGGTCGTGGGTGAAGATCTGGCTCTGTGGATTCGCGGTGACTTCGTGGTTTCCGACGCCACGTTGAATCGCTTCTTCGCCTTCCATGTGATCGCGGTGCCGCTGATCCTGCTGGGCCTGGTGGTGGCGCATATCATCGCCCTGCATGAAGTGGGGTCCAATAATCCGGATGGCGTTGAGATTAAAAAGAATAAGGATGAGAACGGCATTCCCAAAGACGGTATTCCTTTCCACCCCTATTACTCGGTGAAAGATATCGTTGGCGTCGCCGTTTTCCTGATGTTCTTCTCGGCGGTGATTTTCTTTGCGCCTGAGTTCGGCGGCTGGTTCCTGGAAAAAGATAACTTTATTCCCGCCAACCCGCTGAAAACACCGGAACACATTGTGCCGTTGTGGTACTTCACACCGTTTTACGCGATTCTGCGTGCGGTGCCGGACAAGTTCCTTGGTGTTGTGGGTATGGGTGGCGCGATTGTGATGTTGTTCCTGTTGCCCTGGTTGGATAAGGGCAAGGTCAAGTCCATCCGTTATCGTGGCGGTATTTATAAAATCGCATTGACGATTTTCGTTGTCAGCTTCGTTTCTCTGGGGTATCTCGGCACCCAGCCGGCAACCCCGGTGCTGACTAATTTTGCTCGTGTATTTAGCGTGCTGTACTTCGCATTCTTTATTCTGATGCCCTGGTACACCGCGATTGATAAGACCAAACCGGTTCCAGAGAGGGTGACAGGCTAATGAAAAAGATACTCTTAACATTTTTATTTGCCGTGCTGTCATTGCAGGTATTTGCCAGCAGTGGCGCACATCTGGATAAGGTGGATATCGATCTTAGCAATCAGGAGTCGCTGCAAAATGGCGCGCACCTGTTTGTGAATTATTGCCTGAGCTGTCACAGCGCTTCGTACATGCGTTATAACCGCATGGCTGAAGACATTGGCCTGAGTGAAGATGAACTCAAAAAAGATTTCATGTTCGCCGGTAAGAAGGTCGGTGAAACCATGACCGTCGCGATGACAGCGGATGAAGCCAAAACTTATTTCGGCACCGAGGTGCCGGATTTGTCGGTTATTTCCCGTGCGCGCGGGGCGGACTGGCTTTATACGTATCTGCGCACCTTTTATCAGGATGATTCACGTCCCTGGGGGGTGAACAACGCCACCTTTAAGGATGTGGGCATGCCCCATGTGCTGTGGGAGTTGCAGGGTGTAAAGAAAGCACTCTTTGAAACTCATGAAGATCATGAAGGCAACGAGATTAAGGTCATCAGTGGTTATGAAACGGTCATTCCCGGCAAGATGTCAGAGGAAGAGTATGACAATACGATTCGTGATCTGGTGAACTTTCTTGTTTATATGGGCGAACCGGCAAAACTACAGCGTTACGATCTGGGCATAAAAGTGCTTATCTTTCTGGCGATTTTCTTTGTCTTCGCTTATGCCCTGAAAAAGGAATACTGGAAAGACATTCACTAAAAGCCAATTGGGTTCAGGAACAGATTATTCTACGAGTATGATAGAATACGTCTGAACCCGATTTTTAAAATTTAGTTTTTTACATATTTTATGTAAACAGACAAAGGGGGGATTATCCCCCTTTGTCTGTTTTCGGCTATTAAGTTTCTGGAGTTGCCTAATGGCGCAAGTCACAAATAAACGACTCGCAATGACCCTGTTTTCAGGTGATCTTTGTCCTTTTTCTCATATGGTGCGCATTGTACTGGCGGAGAAGGGCATCAATTTTGAAACCACCAGCGTAGATTTAAATAACACGCCTGAGGATTTGAAAGATCTTAATCCTTACAATGAAGTGCCAACCCTGGTTGATCGTGATCTGGTGTTGTATGAACATCTTGTGATTATGGAATATCTGGATGAGCGTTTCCCGCATCCACCCTTGATGCCGGTGGATCCGGTTGCCCGAGCCAGTAATCGTCTGATGGTGCAGCGCATTGAACGTGACTGGTATTCTATTTATCAAAAATTGCGCAAATCGGATAAAGATAGTGCAAAGCTGCGTCAGGAATTGCGCGATAGCCTAGTCACTATTTCGCCTATTTTTGAGCAAAAGCCCTATTTTATGAGCGAGGAATTTACCCTCATTGATTGCGTGATGGCGCCTCTGCTTTGGCGTTTACCACAGGTAGGGGTTGAATTACCGCCTTCGGCCAAGCCGTTGATGGGGTATGCTGCGCGTCTGTTTGAGAGAGAATCCTTCATGCAGAGTTTATCTGAGGCGGAGAAAGAAATTCATCAGGCTTGAAGCCGAGTGAATTTTTTCCAGTCGAACGACGGGAGGCCAGACAATGGAAATGAGTTCCAACCAGCCCTACCTGTTGCGCGCTCTGCATGACTGGATTGTTGATAATAATTTAACCCCCTATGTTCTGGTTAATGCTGAGGCCGAGCGTGTTGACGTTCCCGGTCAATACATTGACAACGGCAAAATTGTTTTGAATATCAGCCCTGCGGCAGTAAATGCGCTGGAACTCGGCAATGAGTTCGTGATGTTTAATGCGCGTTTTTCCGGCAGACCGATGGATGTCAGCTTCCCCGTTTCTGCAGTGCTGGCGATTTACGCCAGAGAAAATGGTCAGGGTATGGTTTTTAATGAAAGTTCAATGGAACCCCCACCTGATCCGGAACCCGATAAACCTTCAGGTGGCTCTCATCTGAAGCTGGTAAAATAATCGTTCACTATTTTTTCATCCCGATCTTTTTCTTTAATTCTGCGTCTGTTGTTGTTTCACCGGCCAGGCTGAATAAGCATCAAGCTACGTACAATGATTGAAATACTGCAGGCAGACATCACAGTGCTGGAAGTCGATGCGATTGTGAATGCGGCGAATTCCTCGCTACTCGGTGGCGGGGGCGTGGATGGGGCGATTCATCGCGCTGCAGGGCCGCAATTACTTCAGGCTTGCCGTTTGCTAAAGGGTTGTAAAACCGGTGAGGTTAAAATAACGCCGGGATTCAACTTACCTGCAAACTATGTGATTCATACGGTTGGCCCGATCTGGCGGGGTGGCGATAATCATGAAGATGCTCTGCTGCAGGGCTGTTATCAGCGCTGTTTTGAGATTGCCAAAGAGAACAGGGTTAAGAGCATTGCTTTTCCAGCAATTAGCACCGGTGTTTATGCCTTTCCAAAAAAACGAGCCGCCGCGATTGCCCTGCAGACGATGGCTCGGTTTCAGAGTCAGTTTGAGCGGATTGTAGCGGCGTGTTTCAGTGAAATGGATGCCGAATTGTATCAGCAGCTGGCCGAAAAAATATGATTATCATTAACTGTTGCGAGCCTGCGTCGCAATGCGGAACAGTTTTAATAACAATAATACGGCCGGCGCGCCATGCAGAAAGAGATCGAATATATCAATAGGACGCTGCAGTTCTCCACTAAACAATAGTCCGAGCTTTTCCAGCAGATGGGGTTGCGAGCCGAAGGGTGCGAGGCTGAGCAGCAGGGCGACAAAAAAAAGCGGCCACAGCGGTAATTTATCCAGTAAGTTCATGGTCTTTATCTATGACAGGCATTCTGTCGTTTGAATGTGTAGAATTCAGAAAAAATTGAACCTGAAAATATAATGAATTGCGGATTAAATTCCAGAATAACCGGAGCCACCCATGCATGCAACATTGCCTCTGTTAAAAGAAACTGATTTCCCCCCTATCCAGCGTCGGCAACTGGAAACGTTGCAGGTCAATCTCGGCTATGTCTGCAACCAGCAATGCCTGCATTGTCATGTTAATGCCGGACCGAATCGCAAGGAAAGCATGTCGCGTGAAAACATCGAGCAATTACTGGCGTTCATGGATCGCTCGGCGCTCAAGCAACTGGATCTAACCGGCGGTGCGCCGGAATTGAATCCGCACTTTCGTTATCTGGTCGAGCAGGCCGGAAAGCGCAAGGTGCATGTGATCGATCGCTGTAATCTGAGTGTTTTACAGGAACCGGGACAGGAAACGCTGGCGGCGTTTCTGGCGAAAAACAGGGTTGAGATTGTCGCTTCACTGCCCTGTTATCTGAAGGACAATGTCGATGCGCAACGCGGTAAAGGCGTCTATGATGCGAGCATGGCCGGACTGAAAAAACTCAACGCCCTGGGTTATGGGCGGGCCGGCTCCGGTCTGCTGTTGAAACTGATGTATAACCCCAGCGGCCCTTTTCTGCCGCCACCGCAGCACCAGCTTGAAGAGGATTATAAACGCGAGCTGAAACAACGTTTCGGCGTCGAGTTCAACAGTCTGTTAACGCTGACCAATATGCCCATCCAACGTTTCGGCAGTATGTTGATTTCCAAAGGGGAATTTGATGAGTACATGCACTTGCTGAAGACAGCCTACCATCGCGATAATTTACAGACAGTCATGTGCCGTGAGCTGATCAGCGTTGACTGGCAGGGCTATGTTTATGACTGTGATTTTAATCAGATGCTGGACTTGCCTCTGCAGGCGGCGAATGAATCCCGCCTGCATTTACGCGAACTGAATCAGGATGCTCTGACGGGGCTGCCGATTGTGGTGGCTGATCATTGCTATGGATGCACAGCGGGGCAGGGCAGCAGTTGTGGCGGGGCGTTAGCCTGATTGCCTGTATGTATGCTGCATAGGTACGGCTGAAGCCGTACCTAGAGCTCCACCGCTATTCCATAGGTGCATGGGTATTTGGAACGGCTATTTAAAATAAAGCTGACGCAATGCGTCCAGTTGTTCGGCCGCGGTTTCCATCGTCGGCGGGATTTGTTCCGCCTGTATCTGCGCCATGCTCCAGATTTTATTGGCGACATCGAGTTTGTTCATGACGCTGTCGCTGTCAAAGTCGAGCATTTGCGCTACGTTATTGGCGATATAGATAAGCGCGACTTCCTGCTGATGTTCGCGGGCTTTTTCCGGCGCGTGATGCCAGGCAATCACCGCTTCGATGTGGGCGGGCAGGCGCCAGGAGCGGGCCAGTTCGGCGCCGACCCGGGTGTGATCGGTTTGCAGTCGTTTAAATTCGGCTTCAACCATGGTCATGGGCGTTTCACCTTCAATGGTGCTGAGGATGATCTCATGCATTTCCTGCGGGTAGCGGTTGAATAAAATCAGTTGACCGATATCGTGGAGCAGACCGGCAATGAAAACAGCATCGGCATCCAGCGAGGTTTCTTTCGCCAGCGTCTGTCCGAGTACGCCACAGTAAAGGCTGTGTTGCCAGAAGTCGTCAACCGCGATAATGTCAACCGGGATGCCGTCAAAAGCTTTGGTGGCCGAGGCGGAAAGCACAATGTCGCGAATTTTGTTGATGCCGAGCACGGCGACGGCGCGGCTCACGGTGCTGATTTCTGTTGAGAAGCCATAGAACGGGCTGTTAGCGATACCGAGCAGGCGCACGGCGAGAGCAGGATCCTGACTGATCAATTTGCCGATGTCATCAATATCACAGTCGGGATCATTGACCATCTCGTTTATACGCAGAGTAATTTCCGGCAGGGAAACCAGTTCTTTGTAATCGTGGATCAGTTGTTCAGCCAGATTATCCATAAAATATTCGCTGCCTTACGGCCTTGTTTTACCAGGAGTCCTTTATATCGGCAGCAGGCTGGGCTTATTTAGCGGATGAGCGGCTTTGGCGATTGTTTATGAATATCGGCGGCTATTGTTCAAGTTATTGATAAAATAGATTATTTCAAATATTTTGGGGCAGGATTCGCACGTGCGGCTTTCCATTATTATTCCGGTGCTCAATGAAGCGCCCGAAATTGCGAGCTATCTGGCGGCATTACAGGGCTACCGGGCGGCGGGGCATGAAGTCATTCTGGTGGATGGCGGCAGCACTGACGCCACGCTGGCGCAGGCTCAGGGACGGGTTGATATTCTGCTGCAGTCTGATCGGGGGCGCGCGCGGCAGATGAATGCCGGCGCGGCGCAGGCTGCCGGCGATGTCCTGTTGTTTTTGCATGCCGATACACGCCTGCCTGAAAAGGCGGATGCGCTGATCCGCGCTGCGTTGGAGGCTGGACGCGTATGGGGACGGTTTGATGTGCGCCTGTCCGGTGAGCGCTGGCCATTGCGAATTATCGAGATGTTCATGAACGGGCGTTCCTGCCTCAGCGGAATCGCCACCGGCGATCAGGCTATTTTTGTTTTGCGGGAGGCCTTTGCGCATCTCGGCGGGTTCGCCGACATCCCCTTGATGGAAGATATCGAACTGAGTCAGCGTCTGAAAAAGATCTCGCCTCCCTGCTGCCTGCATGCGCGGGTGATCACCTCAAGCCGGCGCTGGGAGACCCAGGGAATTGTGCGCACCGTGTTGCTGATGTGGGGGTTACGGCTGGGCTGGTTTTTCGGGGTTTCCGCTCAACGCCTGCAGCGGATTTATTACCGATGAAGCGGCGGTCTTACGCCTATCCGGATGCCGGTATTTTTATTTTCAGCAAGGCGCCGGCGCCGGGCGTGGCCAAGACCCGCCTGATCCCTGAACTGGGCGAGCAGGGCGCGGCGGCGTTTTCGGCGCGATTGACACGCCACATCGTGAGCGCTATCGCCGATGCGAGGCTGTGCCCTCTGCAACTCTGGTGTGATCCGGATATCGATCATCCGCTGTTTGCTGAATTACAGGAAAAGTATGCGCTTGAATTAAAACCGCAGCAGGGTGAGAGTCTGGGCGCGCGCATGGCCCGGGCGTTTATTGCAGGACTCTCCAGATATCGAAAAGTATTGCTCATCGGTAGCGACTGTCCTTCGGTTACGCCGGACTATCTTGAGCAGGCGCTGGCATGCTTAAGCAGGGAACGCGCCTGCGTACTGGGCCCGGCGGAAGATGGCGGCTATGTGCTGGTGGGGCAATCGGCATTGAATACCGCGATGTTTAAAAATATCGACTGGGGAACGCATCGGGTATTGCAACAAACCCGCGAGCGTTTAAAAAGCGCCGGCTGTGATCATGTTGAGTTAGCCACACGCTGGGATGTTGATCGGCCGGAGGATATTGTTCGCGCGCGCAGCCTGATGGATGCGGCGGAGACGTCCTTGTCATGATTGTGGTCAATCAAATAGTTCAGGCAAGGATTACTTAAGCAGAGCCATGAGACTGGCGGGCGAAAATCCGGAAAGCGTTTTATCGCCGACAACAATCAGGGGCACGCCATGCCCGTTGAGACGCTGGTATTCCCGTTTGCCGCGAGCGGATTTTTCAATATCATATTCAGTAAAGGCAATCCGGTTTTTGCGCATAAACTTTTTGGCTTTTTTGCAGTAACCACACCAGTCGGTGGTGTAGATGACAACCTTTTTCGAGGTGCCGGTCGGGTTCGGATTATTGCTTATTTTCGGCGTGCTGACCGAGTTGATTTCCAGTTTGATTTCTTTTGCCGCCTGATTCTTCGGGGCTGAATCCGAAAACTGGACATTGCCGTCTGCATCGATCCATTTATATATTTCGGCTTTTAATGTGGCCGGAAACAGCATGATGCTGGTTAATAAAACAAGCAGCGATAAGGTATTCGTCGGATAAGTCGGCATCTTGATTCCCGTCAGGATCTGTTTTAGCAAGTATAGACGCTGAATAAACCTGTATCGAGGAGAGGCGGCATCAGGCTTTTCTCAACCAGTCCATGGCCGCATTGATGAGCTGCAGTTTTGTTTTATCGCCACCGCGATCGGGATGATGTTGCATCACCAGTTGTCGCCAGGTTTGCTTGATGGTTTCATCATCGACCGGATCGCAGAGTCCTAGCTCCTCCAGCGCGGTTTTGCGTCCGTCGCCACTGCCCAGCTTGCGCCAGAAGGCGCTAAGCAGTTCATCAACATCCCGTTCACGGGTGGTTTCCAGATTATCCAGATCAAGATAATAGGCGCGCAGCGGATCATTCTGGCTTATGGCCTGCTGACCTGTGCGATAGGGTTGTAGTTGAATGATCAACGGCGCAATTTCAAGCTGGCCCTGTTGCTGTTGCCAGAGCTGATCCCGCAACTGATAGAGCGCATGAAAAACAATAAAGTGAATTTGAAACAGCGCCAGCGGATCATGCAACTGCCCATGCGGCAGGATATCCTGATTGCCGCTTCTCAATAGTTTGATCAGATTGTGCTCCGTTATGCCTTTAGGATGCGAACGAAGCAGATCTTCGATCTGTTGTTGCAGACGTTGTATCGAGGGATAATGCATCGCGTCTGCTGCAGACCGCTATTTCAGGATTTATCCTTGCGCCCGATTTTATCAATCGGAATAACTACCGTGTTTTTAGGTTCATCAACATAACGGGGGCGCATGTTCATTTCCCGGCCTTCTTCTTTCGCCAGTTCAAATTCACGCGCGCTGATCAACGACAGGCAATCGCGAATGCTGATAATCGTATTTTCACTCAGGGGATGTTTGAGTCCCGGTTTGGTATAGGTGTCGCGCGCCACATCGGTTAAGACCTTGCGCATCACGCCCAGTATCTGGGCTTCTTTGGAAAGATTGTCGTCGCTCATATCAGTTATCCGTCTATAAAAACCGGGCTTATCTTAACAGATTTGAGCCGGTATTAGAGATGAAGTTTCATAATTTACCGATAAATCGCGCGTTTATTCGCATATTGGAAAGGCCTTAGCGGTCATGATTACTGGTATAATTTACGCCGTCTTTTCAGGGGATTGCGATAAAAATGTCAGAAACGAAGAAACCGATATACCGACTGGTGCTGCACCCGCAGGATGCAAACTTTGCTCCGGAGTCCATCGGCCTGATTCGGGAAGTTCTGTTTGATGCTGGATTCATTGCAAAAGACAGTGCGAATAAAGCGGCGCCTGAACAGGATGGGGAGCGTTTTCCGGTCGGAGAGCAGTTTTTGCAATTACTCACCTTCATGGGCTGTTCGCCAAATATTAACCTGAGTCCGCAACATGAGGGCGATCAGGATTTCTGTCACATTAAACTGAGCGCACCGACGGGCGTCCCTCGTTTTCGCCGGCATGACGGTAATATTTTCGCCCGTTGTCCTGAGTGCGGTCGGCGTGATCCTGACTGGGCGGTTCATATTGAACGTTGGGAAACTGATAAATCGGCGAATCAATATCACTGTCCTCATTGTGCTAACGATATGTCGCTCTACGATTTGCGCTGGCGGCAGCAGGCCGGCTTTGCCCGTTTTTTTATTGATGTTTTCAGTATTTTTCCACAGGAGGGCATCCCTACTGAGAATTTGCTCGGGCGTTTGCAAAAAGCCTGCGAGCAGCCGTGGATATATTTTTTTACAAATAATTAAAATTGCGCATTGACAGTTCTGAAATCTGGCGTAGACTTTCGCCCATGTTTAATGCAATGAAAAAAGCCATTCTGATTTTCCGCCCGCGCCTGCACAAGGCCTGGGTGTGTATGCCGTGGCTTGAAATATTGTGACGTAATTATTTAACATACAACGCGCATTATTCTAAAGCCACATTCCTGACGGATTGTGGCTTTTTCAGTTTTGAAGGAGAGAAAAAGGACATGTCAGTCCCTGCCGCTTATATTGGTATCATACTCATCTGGTCAACCACGCCGCTTGCGATTAAATGGAGCGCCGAGGATGCCGGCTTTTTATTCGGCGTATCATCACGCATGATGCTGGGAGCCGTGATCTGTCTTGCGCTGATGAGCCTGCTTGGTCGAAAGTTACCACGAGATCAGCGCGCCCTGCAGGTTTATCTTGCCGGCGGGCTGGGCGTGTTCGGATCCATGCTTTGCGTTTACTGGGCGGCGCAGTATATTTCTTCGGGGTTGATCTCGGTGTTGTTCGGTTTAACACCGATTATGACCGGTCTGATCGCGGCGATATTTCTAGGTGAGAGGGCTTTGACGCCCAGCCGCTTATTAGGCGTGGGGCTGGGCATTGCAGGCTTGCTGGTTATTTTTGCGCAAAGAATTAATTTTGGTGAACACCTGTCCTGGGGGGTAATGGGGGTTCTGACTGCGGTTGTGTTGCATTCCATCAGTGGCGTCTGGGTAAAAAGTATTGGCGCAAAAATGTCGGCGCTTGAAGTAACAACGGGCAGTTTATTATTTTCCGCGCCACTTTATTTTACGCTGTGGTTGATCTTTGACGGGCAATGGCCGCAAAGTCTTGGTGTCCGCGCGCTTGGATCAATCGTTTATCTGGGCGTGTTTGGTTCAGTGCTTGGCTTTATTATGTATTTCTATGTATTAAAACATATAGAGGCGAGCCGTGTGGCGCTGGTGACGTTGGTAACACCGGTGCTGGCGCTATTGCTCGGTCAGCAATTGAATCATGAAATATTAAATACAGAAATATGGTTGGGTAGCGGCTGTATTCTTTCAGGAATGTTGCTTTATCAATGGGGGCCAAAACTGGATGCTGTTTTTTCTTCATGAGCAATGTGAGACAGATCAAGGAGTTTAGTAAAGGCGGTTGTATATCCATAATGTTGTTTTTAAACTGCGTAATCCGTTATTGAAAGCGGTTTTGTAGATTGAATTTCTGACGAATTAAAACAGGTATAGTGTGAAATTATTCTGGCTTTTTATTCTGTTATCATTAGTTACGGGCTGTGCGGTTCAGAAAAAATCTGATGTTTCTGAGCGCGCGCCTTTTTGGCCTTCATTACCCGATCGCCCACGTTTTGAATATGAAACCAGTTTGCGTAATGATCTGAGTATTGCCGACAGGAAAAAATTTGACAGATTTAAGGCGGCATTAACAGGTCAGACTGAACACGCAAAGATCATGTTGATCAAACCGCTTGATGTCGCCGCTTATCAGGGGCGAATTATTGTCAGTGATAGCGTTATGCGCCTGGTTTATCTTTTTGATGTTCCGAGGCGCACGACCTATGTTTTTGGAACTCGAGGTAAAGGTAAATTACAAAAGCCATTAGGGGTGGCCGTTGATCGGGATGTAAATTTTTATGTCACCGATGCTGGAAGTCGAAGTATTGCCGTTTATGATTCAAGTGGCCACTATAAGCACCATATTGGTAAACCGGGGGAATTATTTAAACCAACCGATGTAGCAATCAGTCCCGACGGCAATCGTATTTATGTCGTTGATGCCGGTGGCGTCGATACCAGGCATCATCAGGTTGTTGTTTATAATGCAAAAGGGAATAAACTTTTTACTATTGGTGAACGGGGAACCGGACCAGGACAGTTTAATTTGCCAACGCATGCCGCAATTGCGCCTGATGGTTCTCTTTATGTACTGGATACGGGGAATTTTCGCATCCAGGCATTTGATGCGGATGGGAAATATATTAATAGCTGGGGAGGGCTTGGCTCGGGTTTTGGACGTTTTGCCAGACCTCGCGGCATTGCTGTTGACAAGGATGGCAATGTTTATGTAACAGATGCGAGTTTTGGCAATGTGCAGATTTTCAATCACAAAGGACAATTATTGATGTCGCTCGGTCGGGGGGGAGTCGAAGATCGCATGGGTGTTTATTCGTTAATAGCCGGCGTTTCAGTTGATGAAACAGGCCGCATCTACATTGTTGACCAACATTTTCAAAAAGTGGACGTGATTAAACCTTTGAGTGAGAAAGAGGGCGAAGCCATTATGCAGGAATTCGGCGTTAAGCCGCCGCGCTAACGGAATTGTATTATCAGATGCAGCAGATTGCCGGGCAAACTGTTGCATTTGATCGTTATTTATTGTGGCAGGTCAGACATAGGGCTGATTGATCATTAACGCGCATAAATGAAGGAATCAGAGGCCCGCCATGAAGACCCGAGATCGCGGTGCCATGTGGGTTATGACAGGATGCGCACTCCACTTCAAATCCCTGTCCCGAGTTATAAAATCTTAATTCATTATTGTCTGGTCGACCATTTGCATTGTTATCGTAAAAACTGACATTGCCGGTTGTTCCCGTTGGCGGATTAAAGTCAAACACGTTGGTGTCGGGTAATGAAACGCCGACCGGATGATCATTTCTTAAATCAGTGCCAATTAGAAAAGCGGAAAAATCGGGCGCAAAAGGATTGGTTGAGCTATGGCATAATATACACTCACCTAAATTGGCGTGTAATGTGGGTGAATTGTCTGGCCAGGAGCCAAGAAAAGCATCATTCTGGCTGGTTTCCTGGCTGCGATTATAGGAGTTAAAGCCGGGGCGATTGGGCATATTGATGATGGAGTCAATAGCGACAGTACCGTCGTGGCATGACAGGCAGACCAGCGAATTTACTCCGGGCGCGGTTGGTGTTTGACCCGAGGTTAACGGTTTATTGTATAGGGTGTAGCTGGTGCCGGGATTGGTGCGATTCCAGAGTGGGGCGTCTATGCTTGAATTTGCACCGTGCGGTGTGTGGCAGAAAACACAAACCTCTGCATAGTCGTTGCGAGCGCCGTCCATATTAACCGATGCGCCTCCCAGATAACTCATCGTCATGTTGTGGCGGGTATTAACGATACTGTCGATATTGCTGGCCTTACTGTTGGGATCCCAACCATCAGCGAAGACAATGTTTGCGCCGATGACAGTGATTATTGCGCTAATAATTAAAACTTTGTACGGCTTACAAATATCATCCATTTCCTCTGGCCCCCGCGCAGATACAGTTTATAAATTCTGGGATTTTATTTTTACTGCTTATTTTGGAATCACTGTTTGCACTATATATGCCATAAATATAAGTGCTTGATTGTATAAAGTTTGATATAAATGATCGTTCAAAAATGAGAAAATTCTCCGTTATTCTTCCTATTTTCAGGAAGGGGCAGTGATATTTAGCAAGGAATGATTTGCCATTGTTGCTCATCATTTGTCCGCAAGTTTGTTGATAAATGAGAACAGGGAAAACCGAGATGTCAATATGCCTACTGCGCGGATTAATAATGCCTGTTATGGTTAAATATTAAGGAACCTCTGATTAATTCCGTTCGCCCTGAGCTTGTCGAAGGGTGAACCATATAACATTATGATTTTACAATGCTTAGCGTTCATGGTTCGCCCCTTCGTCAGGCTCAGGACTTCACCACGAACGGTGGAATTAATCAGAGCTTCCTTAAACAGATTAAACATTGGGGCTGTAATCGAGAACTCGTCGCTCAGAAGAATGATGTTAGGTGCTTCCGGGGTCGAAAAAATAAATTCAATACAGGCGTGATCTTAATTTTGAAACATACTGTGGTGCAAAAAATCGTCCTGCTGTTTATGTTATTGGGGCTGCTGTTATCCTGTAGTTCCCCCGACAGACTGGATACGGTTCTGCAGAAAAAAATCCTGACCGTTGTCACGCGCAATGCGCCGACCACCTGGTATGAAGGGCGGGAGGGCGATGCCGGGTTTGAATATGAGCTGGCAAAAAAATTCGCGACTTACCTGGGGGTTGAGCTAAATCTCATTCCCGAAGAAAGCGTTTCCGGCATTCTGAATATGATTCAACAGGGGCGAGCCGATATTGCCGCAGCGGGGCTTACCCGTACCGCCGAACGCGAAAACGGTTTTCTGTTTGGCGCTGCCTATCAGGAGGTGACGCAACAGGTCGTTTGCAGACGAGGGGGAGCGCGACCGAAAAAAATAGCTGATCTCGCGGAGGTTGAATTAATGGTGCCCGCCAATAGCAGCTATGTGGAACGGCTGAAGTCAATCAAAGGCACTTATCCCGAAATACAGTGGCGGGAGAGCGCCAATCTGAATACGGAAAACCTGCTGGAAATGGTCTGGAAAAAAGAGCTGGCCTGCACCATTGCCGATTCAAACATTGTCGCCATCAATCGACGTTATTTTCCTGAGTTAAGCGTACGCTTTGATCTTGGCGAACCCCAGTCACTGGCCTGGATGTTGCCGGCGGATGCCGACAGCTTGCGAGATAAGGTTAAAGTCTGGCATCAAATAATTAACAAAAATGGTGAACTGGCTGCGTTAAAAGAAAAATATTACGGTTTTATCGATGTTTTTGATTATGTTGATACGCGCGCGCTCACCCGGCGCATTAAACGTGTGTTACCGAAATACCGGCTCATGTTTGAAGAAGCGGGAAAGAAATATAATCTTGACTGGACCCTGCTGGCGGCGCAGTCCTATCAGGAGTCGCACTGGAATCCTCGGGCAAAAAGCCCCACCGGCGTTCGCGGCATTATGATGTTAACCCTGACCACGGCAAAAGAAATGGGGATCAAAAGCCGCCTGAATGCCAAAGAGAATATTATGGGCGGAGCAAAATATCTGTCCAGCATGCAAAAGCGGTTACCTGAATCCATTGTCGGCCATGATCGGGAGTGGATGGCGCTGGCGGCCTACAATATAGGGCTGGGGCATTTGCGCGATGCCTTTGTGCTGACTGAACGGCTGGGTAAGAATTCGGATCTCTGGACGGATGTCCGCGAGGTTCTGCCCCTGCTGGGACAGAAGAAATATTATCGAAGCCTGAAACATGGCTATGCGCGTGGCTGGGAACCGGTGCGCTACGTGAAACGCATTCGTGATTATCAGGATATCATCGTGCAGAATCTGGAACGTCAAAAAATGGCCGGGGCGAATGCAGACAAAGCCGCGCGTAAATAGCCGGGTTCGTTATTCTGTTTTGCTCATGTGTTCGTGACGGGCTGATCCAGAGGACTGAAGACCCCGACGCCCGGACGATTGAGCACATGGGTGTAAATCATCGTGGTTGACACATTGGCGTGACCGAGCAGTTCCTGCACGGTGCGAATATCGTAATTGGCTTCGAGTAAATGCGTGGCGAAACTGTGACGCAGGGTATGACAACCTACCCGCTTGTTGATGTTGGCGGCGCGCGCCGCGCGTTTGATGGCTTTTTGAATCGAGCTTTCGTGCAAATGGTGACGGCGCAGGGTTCCGCCATAGGGATCGGCAGACAGGCGACCGGATGGAAATAAAAATTGCCACTTCAGTTCCCGCCCGGCATTCGGATATTTGCGCGCCAGCGCATCCGGCAGCACGACCTCGCCGTGACCCTCGGAAAGATCCTGATGGTGTAATTTTTTAACCCGCTCAATTTGCTTATGCAGATCGTCGATCAAACTTTCAGGAAGTGGGACGTAACGATCTTTTTTGCCTTTTGCCTGATGCACATGGATGCGCCGGTAGTCGAAATCAACATCCAGCACCCGCAGCCGGAGTCCCTCCAGCAGCCGCATGCCGGCGCCATATAGCAGTGAGGCGATCAGCCTGTTGGTGGCCTGCAGGTTCGTCAATAAGGCATCCACTTCACGGTGACTTAACACCACCGGCAGATGCTTTGAGCGTTTGGCCCGAACGAAGGTCTTGAGTTCAGGGAAATCATAAGCCAGCACTTTTTCATAGAGAAAAACCAGCGCATTCAAGGCCTGATTCTGGGTGCTTGAGGTCACCTGACGTTTAACCGCCAGATAATCAAGGAAGTCCCTTATCTCCTTGGTTCCGGCTTTTTCCGGCGGCGTGTCGCCGCAGAAAAGAATAAACCGGCAAATCCACTGTTCATAACTTTGCTCGGTTCGATAGGCATAAGCGCGGCGTCGAATCTCACAGGTAAAACGCTGCAACAATTTGTAGTTGGCCTGACGCACGCTTTTAAATGCGCCTTCATAGCGCCGGGTTTTGATAAAGCTTAATTCTTCCGGACTAAGCCGGCGTGCGGTGGTGGGATGATCGGCTTCAAGTTGGGCGGCGGAGTCCAGCCAGTACTGCCAGTCGACATCCTGACAGACGGCTAATTTGAGATGGTTGCAATAGAGAATGCGAATGGCGTCGATACACTGATAAAATTGCCAGCCGGGAAGACGGTTTTCGCGGCCAAGATCTTCAAAATAGCGGCTGATATCATGGCCTGAAAGGGATTTTATTTTACGGCCATTCTGCGCGTGGATGAACTGCTCGACGCGCTTTACATACCAGCGCCGCGCCTTTTTGGCGATGGAGGCGTTATTCAGACACAGTATGTACTGCTGAAAAAACCGGGATTCGGCTTCAGGGCGGTGTTCGGAATATTCAGACATGCAATCCTCCTTGGTCGTCAACAGGGACATCGTGTCCCGCTATGCCAGAGGCTGTTGATCTTTCAGCCTAACATCTGAAAGATCAACAGTCCCTAAATTAAGTGTTCCTAATTCCAGTACACTATCATTACCGGAGTCCCTTGTAGGTACGATTTCAATCGTACCTGTACGGCTCATTTGTGCCCGCAGGGTAGAAGCCGTACCTACAGTTTTATCTCTGTTCCATAGGTGGACTGGTATTTTGAACAGCTATCTTAGAATAATACTAGGATGATTATCTACTGAGCACAATAGACGCCGGAAGTGGATTGAACGGTTGCAGGGTGGTATGCGTACACCCTGCGAGCCTCGCTGGCAGGGCCGAAAACTGGATAATTTTCGGGCAGAATGCTAAATTGCCCGTCCATTTTTACCCATAGACGCAATACGCATGTCCGGCAAACTCCATATCCGCACTTTCGGGTGCCAGATGAATGAATACGACACCGCCAAAATGGCGGAAGTGTTGCAGGCGTCTCACGGTCTGAGTTTGACCGAGGATCCCGAACAGGCGGATGTCCTGTTGCTAAACACCTGTTCAGTAAGGGAAAAAGCGCAGGAGAAAGTGTTTTCCCAGCTGGGGATGTGGCGGGAAAAGAAGGTGCAGCGCCCGGATCTGGTGATCGGCGTGGGCGGTTGCGTCGCCAGTCAGGAAGGCGAGGCGATTCTCAAACGCGCGCCCTATGTGGATCTGATTTTCGGTCCGCAAACCCTGCATCGCCTGCCGCAGATGCTGGACGAGGCGCGCAATCGCCGGCGTTCGGTGGTGGATATTTCATTCCCTGAAATCGAGAAATTCGATCACCTGCCGATGCCGCGCAGTGAGGGCGTGAGCGCCTTTGTCTCGATCATGGAAGGCTGCAGCAAATACTGCACTTTCTGCGTGGTGCCCTACACGCGAGGCGAGGAATTTTCCCGACCCTTTGACGATATTATCGCCGAAGTGGCGCAACTGGCGGAACAGGGCGTGCGTGAAGTCACCCTGCTGGGGCAGAATGTGAACGCCTACCGGGGACAGACGCATGAGGGCGATGAAGCGGATCTGGCTCTGTTGATCAGTTTTGTCGCCGCCATCGATGGCATTGAACGCATTCGTTACACCACTTCGCATCCAACGGAAATGAGCGACAGCCTGATTCGCGCCTATGCCGAGGTGCCGGAGCTGGTCAGTCACCTGCATCTGCCGGTGCAAAGCGGCTCGGATCGCATTTTGCTGCAGATGAAGCGCAAGCACATGGTGCTGGACTATCGCAATACCATTCGCAAGTTGCGGGAAGTGCGTCCGGATATCAGCCTGTCTTCCGATTTTATCGTCGGTTTCCCCGGCGAAACCGAGGCGGATTTTGAAGCGACCATGAGATTGATTGCCGACATCGGTTTTGATCACTCTTACAGTTTTATTTACAGCCCGCGTCCCGGCACCCCGGCCGCCTCGTTGAATGATGATGTGCCGCTGGAAACAAAAAAGGCGCGGCTGGCAAAACTGCAGCAGTTGATTAACGAGCAGGCCGCCGCCATCAGTCAGGCAATGGTTGGAACGGTACAAAATGTGCTTGTCACCCGGCCCTCGAAAAAAGATCCGCAGCAACTCAGCGGGCGCACAGAGAACAATCGTGTGGTAAACTTTATCGGAGACGCGTCTCTGATAGGACAGTTTGTCAACGTGAAAATTACAGAAGCACTTCCTAATTCGCTGCGTGGCGAGATCCTCGATAATGATGTTCGCTGCGCCTGATCCCCTGTCTCGATTTCTGCCTTGAATACCAGCGCCACTTCTCTCGATATTATTCTCGAACCGGCTGACAATCAGCGGCTGGCGAATTTGTGCGGCCAGTTCGATGAACACCTGCATCAGATCGAAACCCGTCTCGGCGTGGAAGTGAATAATCGCGGCAATCATTTTCGCGTGATCGGTGAAAATCGATCGGTGCGCAAAGCCGAAGAAGTTCTGCGCGATCTTTATTCCGACACCGCCACCGAAACCCTGGATCCGATGCAGGTTAATCTTTATTTGCAGGATGCCGGCGTCGATGCGCTGGTCGCCGACATCACGCCGAAAGACGAAGTCATTATTCGCACCCTGCGTGGCAATGTGCGCGGGCGCGGCGTTCTGCAACAGCAGTATTTACGTTATATTAAAGAACATGATGTCAACTTTGGCATCGGTCCGGCCGGCACCGGCAAGACTTATCTGGCGGTGGCCAGCGCGGTGGA
Source organism: Gammaproteobacteria bacterium (assembly GCA_015491815.1). GTDB lineage: Bacteria > Pseudomonadota > Gammaproteobacteria > UBA6429 > Thiohalophilaceae > JAADGZ01. The sequence goes on from WFVC01000017.1 coordinate 19,416, forward strand.
TGCGCTGGAGCGTGAACAGGTGCGGCGGATTATTCTTACCCGCCCTGCGGTTGAGTCGGGCGAACGACTGGGTTTTCTGCCCGGTGATATCGCTCAGAAAATCGATCCTTATTTACGCCCGCTGTACGATGCGTTGTATGAAATGATGGGCTTTGAGCAGGTCGCCAAACTGATTGAACGCAATGTCATCGAAGTCGCGCCGCTGGCCTATATGCGCGGTCGCACCCTGAATGAATCCTTTATTATTCTTGATGAAGCGCAGAACACCAGCGTCGAACAGATGAAAATGTTTCTTACCCGAATCGGCTTTGGCTCTATTGTCGTGGTCACCGGCGATGTCACCCAGGTGGATCTGCCGCGCGGCCAGCGTTCGGGCTTGCGCCATGTGGTCGATGTGCTGGCCGACGTGGACGGCATCAGTTTCAGTTTTTTCAAACCTCAGGATGTGGTGCGTCATAAAATCGTGCAGCGCATCGTTAACGCCTATGAGAAAAGCGAAGATAAGGAAAAACAGGCCGACACATGAACGCGCATGTGGAGGTGCAGCGGGTGCTGGCCGGCGGACCGTCTGAGGCCGATATTCAACACTGGGTTGAAGCGGTATTGCGGCATGAAAAAAAAGATGATGTCGAACTAACCCTGCGCATTGTCGATGAAACGGAAAGCGCCGCACTCAACCATCAGTATCGGGGGAAGGATCACGCCACCAATGTACTGTCATTCAATTATGATATTCCCGCCGAAGTTGAAATGAACCTGCTGGGCGATCTGGTGGTTTGCGCGCCGGTGGTTCAGCGTGAAGCAAAAGCGCAGGGCAAGACGGAACAGGCGCACTGGGCGCATATGCTTGTGCACGGTCTGTTGCATTTGCTCGGTTATGATCATCTCAATGATCGCGATGCGCAGAATATGGAACAGCGGGAAATCGAAATTCTGGCGGAGCTGGGTTTTTCCAATCCGTATGTATAGTTAACAAACTGAAGGGACAAAAACAAAACAACGATGAGTGAAGACGAGAGTAGTCATAGTAAACAGGGATTTGTGCAGCGCTGGAAAAAGAAGCTGGGCAAATGGTTGCAGGGAGAAATCAATACCCGCGAGCAGTTACAGGAGCTGCTCCGCGAGGCGCAAAATAATAATCTGATCGATGTCGATGGTCTGGTCATGATCGAAGGCGTGATGCAGGTATCGGAAATGCCGGTGCGTGAAGTGATGGTGCCGCGTTCGCAGATGATTGTGATCGAGCGTGACGCCGAGGTGCGCGAGTTGCTGGATACCGTGATTGATTCCGCGCATTCGCGCTTTCCAGTCGTCGGCGAAAGCAAGGATGAAGTGGTGGGTATTTTGCTGGCCAAGGATTTATTGCCGCAGTTGAGCCAGTGCACGGAAGAGCTGCATCTTGATATCCGCGACATGCTGCGTCCCGCCGTGATTATTCCGGAAAGCAAACGTCTGAATGTTCTGCTCAAGGAATTTCGCGCCAGTCGTAATCACATGGCGATTGTGGTTGATGAGTACGGTGGGGTAGCCGGACTGGTGACCATTGAAGATGTGCTGGAACAAATCGTTGGTGAAATTGAAGATGAGCATGATGTCGAAGAAGAAAGTTATATTTATGAACATCCCAATATGATCACCGTAAAAGCGATCACGCCGATCGAAACCTTCAATGAATATTTTCACACAAATTACAGTGATGACGAGTTTGACACCATCGGCGGGCTAATAAGCAAAACCCTGGGACACCTTCCCAAACGGGGAGAACAGTTGCAGATGGATGGTGTGCATTTTCGCGTGCTTGGGGCAAGCAGTCGCCGGGTGCATCTGCTTGAAGTGATTAAGTCAGAAGAAGATCAGACAGCCAGGCCTGGGGCCGGTGCCGGTGCCGCCGAAGCGCAGACGGATATCGCTCATTGAACCGCGTTACTGACACCAGCCCGGTAAATAAATTTTATTGGTTGGTCGCGCTGCTGGCCGGTATGTTGCTGCCGCTGGCTTTTGCGCCCTTTTCCTTTTTTCCACTCGCGGTTATTTCACCGGCGATTCTATTTTATCTTTATCTGCGCCTTTCTATACGACGCGCCACGTTAGCGGGTTTTGTCTTTGGACTGGGTTTTTTCGGCGTGGGCGTATCATGGGTGTACGTAGCCTTTCATGACTTTGGCAATACGCCGGTTTTAATCTCCGCCATGATGACGGCTATATTTGTCAGCGTGCTTGCGCTCTATCCGGCGTTGCAATCTTTTTTAAGCGTTTATCTGTTAGCCAAACTTCGTTTACGAACGCAGGAAAATATAGAAAAACGGGCGCTGCTATTATTATTTCCTGCGTTGTGGGGACTGACTGAATGGGTGCGTGGCTGGCTGTTTACCGGTTTCCCCTGGCTTAATCTGGGGTACTCACAGACGGACACGCCATTGGCGGGCTATGCGCCCGTCCTCGGCGTGTATGGTCTGTCGTTATTGCTGGCATTGAGCGCTGGTCTGTTAGTTCTAATGTGGCTTAAGCGGGATTCGGCTAAAGCCTCATTGGTTTTTTTTATCCTGATCTGGCTGGCCGGTTTTTTTCTGGGTAAATATGAATGGACTCCGGTTTCGGGAAAGGCTGTTAGCGTCAGTCTGGTGCAGGGCAATGTGCCGCAGATTACAAAATGGGATCCGGTGATGATACAGGCGCGTCTGGATACCTATGCGCGTTTAAGTCGTGAGCACTGGGACAGCGATCTAATCGTCTGGCCGGAAAATGCGATGACCACGTTTTATAATGATCTGGTGGACAGTTATTTTACCCCGCTGTTGCAGGAGGCGCGGGCAAACAATACCGATCTGATCATTGGCGCGCCAGTGATGGATGACGACGGCGAACGTTATTACAGCAGCTTGATCAGTCTCGGCGATGAGTCGATTATTTATAACAAACGTCATCTGGTTCCGTTCGGCGAGTTTATTCCCCTGCAGGATTTACTTCGTGGCATTGTTGGTTTTTTTGATTTACCCATGTCCGGTTTTAGTCGCGGCGAAAGACACCAGCCTCCGCTGCATGCGGCGGGTGAGTTACTGGCGCCCTCGATTTGTTACGAGGACGCCTTTGGCGAAGAGCTGATTGACTTTTTACCACAGGCCGGCCTGCTGGTGAATGGCAGCAATAACGCCTGGTATGGCGATTCATTTGCGCCCCACCAGCATCTGCAAATATCGCGCATGCGCAGTCTGGAAACCGGGCGGGATTTATTAAGAGCAACCACCAATGGCATTTCTGCGATCGTGGATGCCAGGGGTCGCATTCTTCAACGGTCCGCGCAGTTTGAGGCGGAGGTTATCAGCGGGCAAGTGCAACCGCGCACAGGGGCGACGCCCTATGTTCGTTTCGGCAATACGCCGGTGGTGATGCTGCTGCTGTTAATGTTGTTCGGTGCAATGCGTTTTATTCTCATTCTAAAAAAATAGCGCGCATACCTCATTAATGACATTGTTATGAAAATGTCGCCCCAGGTTATTATGTCTTTAGTTATAAGTTTTTCCCGCGCATCGCATCGATGCGGCGCAAATAATAGATAAGGCTGGCGTTTTCCCCATTGGCTTTAGTAGAATAAATGCCAACTATAACAACGCCAGGGAAATACAGGCGAAAAGGGATTTTGCAATACCTATCCTTTACCCTCTTATTTTTCATAGCGTAATAACATTAGCCGGCCTGAAAACTCAGGCATGATTACCGATGGTTAATGTGAGCAAATAATTAAGACCAATAAGCTTTCGGGGAGAACGCAATGAACGGGAAACAGAATTCTTATGAGTGTAGGAATCAATCGCAGTTTTTAAAACCTGCAGCATTGTCACTATCGATATTACTGGTCGCCTGTGGTGGAGGATCAAGTGGTGATGATGCCGGACTTTCCGCACGACTGAATCAGGATAACTCTTCCACGACAACTGCATCAGGCGGTGGTGCGACAAGTAACGCGGGAGCCAGCACGGGAACCAGCATTCCTACACCAACAAACAGCAGTCTTGTTATCGAACTGAGTGAGCCAGTGCAACCGACATTTGCTTCGCCGATGACGATAAATGCTTCCGTGACGAATGCGCAGGGAACGGTTTCTTATGCCCTGTCAGGGGCGCCCGAAGGTATGGTGATTGATAGCACAACTGGAGAAATAAGCTGGACGCCTTCCGGTTTGAATTTTGGCAAGGGTACGCAGTTTAATTATCGTGTCAGCGCAACCGATGATGCGGGAACCAGTACACGCACAGGCAGCATTACTATAAGCAATAGTCCCAATGAACCGATGGTGCGCAGCAGCGCCCGGGTGCCGACAAAACAGAATGCGATTCACATCGGCGATTTCAATAACGATGGTCAGAATGAAGTACTGGTCACGGATAATGTGGCGTTGATTTATACCTTGAAATGGGATGCCAGTCTGAATGGTGGTGATTTTTATCAGGAGTGGGTGTATCCCTATAGTTTGGGCAATCAGGCTAATATTGACGCCATTGATGCGGCGGATGTAAATGGTGATGGCATACTGGATATTATTGTACTCAATGGCGACAGCGTTAGCGTGATTGACGGGGCTTCGCGCACGCTGGCCTATTCTTATGAGATTGCCGATGCCGTGCGTGGCTATGCAGTACTGGCGCGTAATATTGATACTGACGAGGCGATTGAAATCGTCACGCTGGTTTCCAAAGGCGCGACACAGGAACAATTGAATATCTTTACGGTTCCAACCGACGACAGTGAAACCCTGAACAATGACTGGACCAGCGCGGTTGAAAATTATGGTACGGCCATGGTCATTGCAAACATGGATTTTGTCGATGATCAATTGGAGATCGCCACCTCCGCTGGTTATGTTTTTGACGGCGTAAGCCTGCGCAATGAATGGATCGCAGCCAGACCCAGCTATGGTTTTGGTGATCAACTGGTCGCCGCCGATCTGGATGGCGATGGCATTAAGGAAATAGTCGGGCTTTATTCTGATTCAGGCATTGGCGAGGTGGAAGTCTTCAGCTTACATGCGCAGTCGGGATTGTTTGGCGATCTGGATCCTGTTCGTGAACCGGAAACAACGCGCTGTTCAATTGCAGCAATGGACTGGGATGGTAGTGGTGCTGATGAAATATTCCTGGGGGAATGTGTCGATAGCGGCGCCGCCGGAGGAGAAATGCTCGATGTGTACAGCGCCGTCGATCAGGCTTCCTTTTCCGGAACTTCATTATATCGGCAGATTACGGGAAGTTTTACGGATGATCGTTTGCATGGTGGCTTTGTCAGCCTGACGGTAGGCGACGTGGATTCGGATGGCGATCTGGAGGCTGTATGGGCGAATAAAATGACAGGCGATAAATACAACGCCATCACCGTCGTTGATTTAAGCGACAGTCTGAGTAACGGGGTTATGGTTGTTGCCCGGCAGAATACCAGCCTTGCCTTATTTGATACAGCTTTTACCGGCGCGGTTGATTTCCTCTATTCCCCCGGTACGCGCTATGCAACTTTCTTCGCCAATACCACTCCGGCCGAGAAGGATTATAGCTCGGACGATAATTTCAGCATCACTTCCCGTTTTGCCTTTATTGATTATGATACGGGACGGGTTAATATTTCATCTCGAATTTCAAAAACAAATACGATTACTGCTGGCCAGAAAGTGATGGCGATGGATACACGGGGAGCCGGTTATGACCAGCTTATTTTAAGTAGCGGATTTATAGACAATGGTAGTGACTTTACCACCTACTTCAATATTGACTATGGAGAACGTGTGAATCCTGTAACCGAGTCTGTTCATGGTGGATGGGTTCCTGATAACACCAGTACTTACAGGTTCAGCATTGGAATAGAAGGTAACCACAGCGCTGTGTTCGATCTGGCTAATCTGGATGCGGATAGTGAGCCTGAGTTACTTGGTTTTATTGGAAATAATCTGTTCTATTATGACATAAGTCCGGCTTATCAGAATTGGCAAAGCAACCGGATTTATGGCGAAGGTATTGATGTTAAAATTGACGATATCAATGCTGATGGGCAGACTGAGTTGATTCATCTTACCGATACGGGGCTTTACATCCGCTTGCGTGATAATGATGTGCAACACCAGTTTAGTGATTTTTATGATAAACCGTTTTTGTCAGAGAATCTTTACCAGGGGACAAGCTTTACTGCTATGCAGGTGGTTGATATTAATACCGACGGTCAGAAAGAAATTGTTGTGAGTGCAAAGACGGACAGCGGTGGAACGATCTATCTTTTGGATAACAGCTTAACTTTACTGGCTGAATTTTCCATTGCTGGTGAGATTACTGATTTTCAGAGTGGGCAGATGGATAACTCTGTACTGGTCGCATGGAAGACCGCAAGCGATGCGGGTCGTATCGATACAGCCTATGTCAGTGAGTTTGCGATTAGTGATGATATGCAGACAGTGACTGAAATCATGCGCTCACCTGCGCTGCTTGGCGCAGTGAGTCCACACAGTATGAATTATACCGATGACAACAGTCGCTTGTTGCTGGGCACCCGCTTTGGTATGTATATTACCCGTTAACTTAATTTATAAATCTGTGCGGGTATTGGGTTCGTCGTGACTCTGTAAATATAATCCGCTTGCGAATATCCAGATCTGATTCGCAAGCGGATTTTTTATTTTTATGTTTTTGTCTAAATGGGCTTTCCTGATATTGATGGATCTTACAGCCCGTCACGCAAATAGTGATATTGCATAGAAAGCCATTTCAGGCTAGGGTTAACCTGTATAACTATAAACGTTTTGTTTGATGTTGATGGTCGATACTGCCGTTGCCACGATAATATAAACAGGTATGAATGCAGATTGCCACCGACAGGCGCAATCTCAGCCGCAGGGGATTGCCTGTTGGCCTAACTAAAATATCGCAAGCATGAACCTAGCAGATAATAATAAATACAGAGTATTACCCCTATTCCAGATATTGAGCATATTGTTGTTTTGTTTTTTATATCTACAGCCGGTGTCGGCTGAATTTTTGCTATTTGGGGATATTATGGCATTTGTTCGCTCTGATCCCAAAAGTGACAGAGAACTGGATAACAACGATATTCTTCCCAATGCCACACTGTTTTATTCAGGTGAAATCGGCAAAACAAGATTACTTGCTGAATATACTGTTGATGATCAGAAAACCCATCTTGGTCGAGCCAAACTTGGCTGGGATCTTGCTGATACACACACAGTTTGGCTTGGCCGGTTACATAATCCAGGCAGTTACTGGCGCAGCCAGAATCACCACGGCGCCTACCTGCAGGCGACAATCAGTCGCCCCGCCCTGAGTGAATTCGAAGCAAGCGGAGGAATATTGCCAGCGCACATGAGTGGTGTACTGTTTGACGGAACATATACACAGGGAGAAGGAAGTTGGCGTTATCTTCTGGGGGCAGGCTTTGGCCCCAGGTTATCCTCATCCGGACTGGTTGCGCCAAAGATTATTAAGGGATCGCGAGGTGAGCATGATTCTTCGCTAGCATTCCGAACAGGCTGGTTACCCGATAGTATATTTACTAATGAACTTGGTTTTTTTATCAGTCGTAATCATCTTGCCAGTGATTTTGGCGGGGTAAAGGAGATTGAGCAGATTTATGGCGGCTTTTATATAAACTGGGAAATCGATCGTCTTAGCATTATCTCAGAGACTTATTATATCAGTAATGAAATACATCAACGCTCCTCTACTGTACGCGACAGTTTTAGCAACGCCTATTTTCAGATGGGGTATCAGTTTTCTGAACGGTGGCGGATCAATGGCCGTATCGAACAGTCCTGGGGGAGTGAGGGCGATGCGTATCTTGCCCTGTTTTCAAGCTTTGCCTATCAGAGAAGAATCCTTGCATTACGTTATGATTTTACTCACCAGCAGGCATTGAAATTTGAACTTGAGCGCGCCCACCAACAATCAAGCCATAGTTATAATCAGGGAAGTATTCAGTGGAGCATCGTGTTTCCATGAAATTCTCTCTCAGGCTATGCCGCTTGTTTTTTTTTCTATTTTTATATTTGACCGGGATTCAACTTCATGCGGAACAGTTATTATTAATTGCAAGCAAAAACATATCTATAACGCCCCTCACAGGTAATGAAATTAAAAGACTATTCCTTGCTGCACCTGTCATTCATTCAGGAATAAAATTATCCCCTGTCATTAATCGCAGCGATAGATTGACCTACCAGGTTTTCTTACAGGCAGTAATGGGGCGCTCGGCATATACTTATGAGAAACAACTATTGACTCGGTTTTATACTTCTGGAGTTGCCAAACCATTAGTTGTGCGCAGTCATAAAAAACTGTATGAAATGCTGAATGTTCTACCTGGCGCCATCAGCTTTATTATGGATAGAGATTTTGGTGAGAATAAACAGGTTCAGAAAATTCAAATACTATGGAAAGGTGAAATTCAGTGAAGTGGTTGATACACAGCCTTACCGGTAGGATATTGGTTACGATTGTTATTGTTCATATGTTATTGGTGCCGGTTTTATTTATGCACTTATTGCATACAGTTAAAAACAATTATAAAAATCAGTTTGTCGATCAGGTGCGGGCAGATGCGCAGTGGATGGCGTCTTATATTTCTACCCTGGATGATCCTTATCTCATACAGGCGTTTTTTGATGAGCTGACTATTTCAGGAAAAAGAATTTATATAAGAGTTCTCGATATGCAGGGTAATACTCTGGCTCAAACCGGCAATATTCCGCAGGAAAGGCTGGATGTTTTTGTTGATGACTTTTATTTTGGTCAGGGCGGTGATGCCATTTATAATATTTCCAGTATGATAAATGATCCGCTTGGGACGCAAATCGCAACTCTATATGTTGGCTATGATGAATCCTCTGTTCAGGAGGAGATCGTAACTGTTTATCGGCGTGGAGGAATGCTGGCGCTGGCCTATCTGTTTGTTGCGTTGGTGACAACAGCAATATTTAGCCGTTATTTATTTAAAAACCTTCAACATATTCGCAATGCCGCGCATCGTATCGCCAGTGGTCATTTTGAGGAAAAAATTGTCCCTGATACAAAGCTAATTGAAGTGGTCGAGTTTTCACGCGATCTGGAAAGTATGCGCAGGCAACTGGTTGATCGGGGAAAACAACTTGCTGATCGAGAGAAACGTATTCGCACGGTAGTTGAAAATATTGCAGATGGTATTGTTATATTTGATTCTAACGGTGCAATTGAGTCCTGTAATCCCGCCATGTTGAAAATATTTTCTTATGACGATGATTCACTGGTGGGTAATTCTATTTTCAATATTTTAAAAATGGGAGATAAAGATATTGATATAGAACGATTACTTCGTATAGGTTCGATGGAAATTACCGGAATACGTCAGGATAAAAAAGAACTGTCCGTTGAAATAACCCTGAGTGAATTGAAGCAGGATGGAAAACGCAAACTGCTGGCTGCATTGAGAGATGTGAGTGAACGGAGGCGTACAGAAAAAGAACTGGCTCAACATCGGGCAGAATTGGCGCATGCGGGACGGCTAAGTAGTATGGGGGAGATTGCTGCGGGACTTGCACATGAATTAAATCAACCATTGGCGGCGATTAGCATGTATATACAGGGAAGCATACAACGTTTGAATAATATGGCGGGCGTAGACAAACAGATTATTACGGCGATGGAATCGGCAAGTTCGCAGTCACAACGAGCGGCGGAAATTATACGCAGGATTCGTGGTTTTCTACGCAAGGAAACACCTCAAACGGAAAGGGTGAAAATCAATGTTCTTATCCAACAGGCGCTGGATTTAATCGAGCTTGATATTCGCGAGCATGATATTCAGGTTCGTGCGGATTTTTCTGATTCACTTCCTGAAGTTGATGTTGATGCATTACAGATTAAACAGGTGCTGGTGAATCTATTGCGCAATGCAATTGATGCTATTATCACGAAACCTTCTACTCCTGCCGAATTACAAATTCGGACTCGTTTAACAAGCGATCAACATATTATTGTCTCAATTGAAGATCAGGCTCAAGGTGTGCCAGAAGAATTTCAGGAACAACTGTTTGAAACCTTTATAACCAGCAAGCCGGATGGTCTGGGCATGGGGCTGGCCATCAGTCGCTCTATTATTGAAGAACATGGCGGCGGAATATGGTATTGCGATAATATTCCAAAAGGAAGTATTTTTAGTTTCTCACTGCCGATAAACAAGGAGAAAAATGATGAGTAGTGAACAGACCGTTTTTATCGTTGATGATGATCCCGCCGTGCGAGATGCATTGAGCTGGATGATTGGTTCCTTGCAATATCCGGTTGAAACCTTTGAGTCGGCTCAGGCCTTTCTGGATGTTTATGATGTTGATAAATCCGGTTGTCTGGTTTTAGATGTGCGCTTGCCTGGAATGAGCGGTTTACAACTACAACAAAAATTAAATGCGGAAAATATCGATCTTCCTGTGATTATTATTACCGGACACGGCGATGTGCCGATGGCGGTGCGTGCGATGCAGGCGGGAGCGGTGAATTTTTTTGAAAAACCTTTTCGGGATCAGGAAGTACTGGATTGTATTCAGGATGCCCTGCAACAGGATGCCAGGCAGCGCCAAAATAAGGAAAGTAATAAAGAGGTTCTTGAGAATATTAATACTCTGACTCCGCGAGAAAAAGAAATTATGAAACTGATGGTCAGGGGGGACTCGAACAAAATGATTGCAGCCAGTTGTGGCATTAGTGTTAAAACGGTTGAGGTTCATCGCGCCCGAATTATTGATAAAATGCAGGCGCGCTCATTGCCGGCTCTGGTGAGGGCGGTGCTGAGTGTAGAAGGGAAGTATTAAACCGTCATTTAATAAGCTAAACCAGAAACAGGCTGGCGAGTCCGAGGAAAGCAAAGAAACCCATGACATCGGTAATGGTAGTGAGTACGACAGAACCAGCAAGGGCGGGATCAATTCCGAAACGCCGTAGCAACAACGGCACCGTCGCGCCGGCAATTGCCGCAACGATCAGGTTAATGACAATAGCGGTGGCGATTAACAGACTCAAATTGAAATTGTTAAACCAGATCCCGGCGATAGCGGCAAGAACCATGGCCCAGATCAGGCCATTCCAGACCCCTACCCAGAGTTCCTTGATAAATAGTCGCCGGGCGTTACTGGCGCTGATCTGCCCGAGGGCAATCCCGCGAATTACCAGGGTCAAGGTTTGGCTGCCGGCGATACCGCCCATACTGGCGACGATGGGCATGAGGATGGCGAGTGCGACAAATTGTTGAATGGTGCCCTGAAATATACCAATAACCCAGGAGGCGAGCAGGGCGGTGAGCAGGTTGACGCCCAGCCAGACCGCCCGGTGTTTGGCGCTGGTGATCACCGGCGCGAACATATCGGTTTCTTCATCCAGCCCGGCCATGCTCATCAGTGAATGTTCCGCTTCATCTCGAATCACATCGACCACGTCATCAATAGTGATACGGCCAAGCAGTCGGTTATCCTCACTGACAATGGGGGCGGTGATCAGATCGCGATGCTGGAACAGATTGGCGACTTCGCGCGCCGGCATATCGGCGGGAATGGCGTTTTCATCGTATTCCATAACTTCATGTACAGTGGCGGCCGGATCATGAGTGAGCAGTGCGGTTAGCGGCAGCAGGCCAAGATATTTGCCGTCCCGATCGACCACAAACAGGTTATTGGTGGAAGGCGGAATTTCTCCCCGACGGCGCAGATAGCGCAGCACCACATCAAGAGTGATATCGGCGCGGACGGTGACTGTATCCAGATCCATCAGCCCGCCGGCCGTATCCTCCGGATAATATAGAACCGCTTTTAAACGATCTCTGTCCTGTTGCTCCATAGACAGAAGCAGTTCCTGCACCACATCACGAGGCATTTCCGGGAACAGATCGGCCAGATCGTCCTCATCAAGATCCTCGGTCGCGGCCACCAGATCTTCAGGCTCCATTTTTTCAATGAAGGCTGCGCGCACATTGTCATTAAGGTGCAACAGCACCTCACCTTCAGCCTCAACCGGCATCAGTGGCCAGAGGATTTCACGTTGATCGCTGGGGAGGGATTCCAGCAGATGGGCGATTTCGGCCGGGTGCATTTCCTGCAGAATGGACTTGATTTTGTCCGTTTTCTGCTCACGCAGGGCTTCCGTGATTTGCTGTAGATAATCCCGATTTTCTTCTTTTGTATGCATGGCGACCATAAATCACTCCGCTGTGAGCGCAGAGTGTAGCAGGGCTAGACGTCAATTGGGAGAAAAGGTCTTATCTTTTAGCAAGATAGAGACATTTTTTGCAAATTGGAATAAGCGGTTGTTAAACAT
>WFVC01000018.1 GCA_015491815.1 Gammaproteobacteria bacterium
ATTGCTTAGATAATAATTTTTAAACAGTGATGAATAAACGCGGAGGACGCAAAGGCGCGAAGACGCAGAGAAAATAGTAATCTCTGCGTCTTCGCGTCTCTGCGACCTTTGCGTTAAACATCCAGCCCTGGATCAATTAGCGGCTACGTGCTCGACAAAGCGCAGCATGTTACAGGTGTAACCGTACTCGTTGTCGTACCATGAAACGACTTTTACGAAAGTGCCGTCCAGTGCGATACCGGCTTCGGAATCGAAAATGGAAGAGTAACCACAACCACGGAAGTCGGTGGAAACCACTTTCTCATCGGTGTAACCCAGTGTTTTGCTAATGTCGCCGGATTCTGATGCGGCTTTCATGGCCTTACAGATATCGTCATAAGAGGCTTCCTTGTCCAGCTCAACAGTCAGGTCAACCACAGAAACATCAGAAGTCGGCACGCGGAACGCCATACCGGTCAGTTTGCCGTTCAGCTCAGGCAGAACAACGCCAACCGCTTTGGCGGCGCCAGTTGATGAAGGAATGATGTTTTCCAGAATACCACGACCACCGCGCCAGTCTTTCATGGAAGGACCGTCAACAGTTTTCTGCGTGGCGGTTGCCGCATGCACGGTGGTCATCAGGCCACGTTTGATGCCCCACTTGTCGTTCAGCACTTTGGCTACAGGCGCCAGACAGTTAGTGGTGCAGGAAGCGGCGGAAACAATCGCCTGACCGGCATAGGTTTCGTGGTTAACGCCATAGACGAACATCGGCGTGCCATCTTTGGAAGGCGCAGACTGAACCACTTTCTTCGCGCCGGCGTCGATGTGCTTCTGGCAACCTTCTTCAGTGAGGAAGAAACCGGTGCAATCGATAACGATATCGGCGCCCACGTCACCCCATTTCAGATCGGCCGGATCGCGTTCGGCGGTGAGGCGGATTTTCTTACCGTCAACAATCATGGCGCCAGCTTCAGAGCTAACTTCACCCTGGAAATTACCGTGCACGGAATCGTACTTGAGCATGTAGGCGAGGTAGTCGGGTTCCAGCAGATCGTTAATACCAACGATTTCAATGTCTTTGAAATCTTTGTGTACTGCGCGGAACACCATACGACCGATACGGCCAAAACCATTAATACCGACTTTGATAGTCATATTATTTTTCTCCTGAAAATATATTATTTAAAAATTATTCAATCGTGAGCGCTGTTTACAGTACGCCTTCTACTGCTTTGACAACATTCTCAACGGTGAAACCAAATTCTTTGAACAGCTCACCCGCCGGCGCTGATTCGCCAAAGCGATCGATACCGACAACCGCATCGGCATATTTGTACCAGGCATCCGTGACCGCCGCTTCAACTGCAACCGTTGGCACGCCCTTGGGCAATACCGATGTGCGATAGGCCTCATCCTGCTGGTCAAAAATGTTGGTGGAGGGCATGGAAACGACGCGAATCTTCTTGCCGCTCAGCGCTTCAGCCGCGCCGGTCGCCAGCGCCACTTCAGAACCTGTTGCAATAATGACTGCATCAGGCGCGCCGTCACAATCTTTCAGAATGTAACCACCCTTTGTGATATCAGCTATCTGCGCATCGGTGCGTGACTGATGCGGCAGGCCCTGACGGGAGAAGATCAGACAGCTCGGACCTTCTTTACGTTCAATCGCCTGCTGCCAGCTTACTGCGGATTCAACCGCATCACAGGGACGCCAGACAACCATGTTCGGAATCATGCGCAGCGTCGGGATCTGCTCGATGGGCTGATGGGTCGGACCATCTTCACCCAGACCGATAGAGTCATGGGTATATACAAAGATGGAACGCTGTTTCATCAATGCGGCCATGCGCAAGGCATTGCGCGCATATTCAGAAAACATCAGGAAGGTCGCGCCAAAGGGAATCAATCCGCCATGCAGGGCGATACCGTTCATGATCGCCGACATGCCAAACTCACGTACGCCGTAGTTAATATAGTTGGCGTCTTCGTGATTGATCATCGGCTTATAGCCCGACCATTCGGTCAGGTTGGAGCACCCCAGATCCGCTGAACCGCCAAACATTTCCGGCAACAGCGGCGAGTAGGCTTCGATACAGGCAAGTGACGCCTGACGGGTGGCCGGGCTTTTGGCTTCGGCATTCACGGAAGCAATATACTTGGCGGAATTGGCCGCCCAGTCGGCGGGCAAATCACCGGCCATGCGACGTTCAAACTCAGCCGCTAATTCAGGGAAGGCGGCTTTGTAGGCGGCGAATTTTTCATTCCAGGCGGCTTCGGCTTTAGCGCCCTTTTCTTTTGCATCCCAGCCGGCATACACATCCGCCGGCACTTCAAAGGGACCATGATCCCAGCCCAGCGCAGCCTTGGTTAAATTAATTTCTTCTTCGCCCAAAGGCGCGCCGTGACAGGCGTGACTACCGGCCTTGTTCGGTGAACCAAAACCAATCGTGGTCTTGCAGCAGATCAGGGTCGGCTTGTCGGTCATGGCTTTGGCCATTTCAGTGGCCTTGATCAATGCTTCCGGATCATGACCATCGACATCGGCAATCACATGCCAGCCGTAGGATTCAAAACGCTTGGGCGTATCGTCGGAGAACCAGCCTTCGACGTGACCATCAATAGAAATACCGTTGTCATCCCAGAACGCAATCAGCTTGCCCAGACCCAGCGTGCCGGCCAGTGAGCAGGCTTCGTGGGAAATGCCTTCCATTAAACAACCATCGCCCATGAATACATAGGTGTGGTGATCGACGATGTCGTGACCTTTCTGGTTGAACTGACCGGCCAGCGCTTTTTCTGCAATCGCCATACCGACGGCATTGGTGATGCCCTGTCCCAGCGGGCCGGTGGTGGTTTCCACGCCCGGCGCATAGCCGTATTCCGGATGCCCCGGGGTTTTGGAATGCAACTGACGGAAGGCTTTCAGATCCTCGATGGACAGATCATAGCCGGTCAGATGCAGCAGGGAATAAATCAGCATGGAGCCGTGACCGTTGGAAAGAATAAAACGATCGCGGTTGGCCCAGTCAGGATTAGCCGGGTTGTGCGTCATGAAATCATTCCACAGCACTTCGGCGATATCCGCCATACCCATGGGTGCGCCCGGGTGGCCGGAATTGGCCTTCTGTACAGCATCCATACTCAATGCGCGTATGGCATTAGCGAGTTGTTTACGAGATGACATAGTATTCCCCTGTAAGTTTCAAATGCATTAAAGTCAAAAAAATTCGTTCTATCCGGATCCGTTTAGCGTAGTCTCAACCCTGCGCGCGCCATGCTGCGCATTCTGACCGAATACCGAAGTGAGTAACTGGAAAAAATCGCCGGGAATATTCGCCGACGTTGCCGGGCGGATAATATCTGACGCCCTGTATTTTTCCTGATTCTGGTTCTTTCCCGGATATGGAGCCGCGCATTTTCCCATTTTTTACCGGTCGCGGGCAAGGGCTGAAACAGAATAAGCCTCCCTGATAAAACTGAAGACACAGGCGATAAAGTGTACTTATCAGCCAGCTAAAATATGAGCAGCCGGAAAACCATCGATTTTAGCCCGCCGGTCACACATGTTCGCGCGTTATTCTTTCCATTTAATCGAGCAACCCATACTCGGAATTTGTTCCTCGGGGCCACGCCCGATCTGCGCGACCTGACGCATGGCTTCAAACAGATCCCGGCGCGCATCTGCCGCCGCCGTTTCCTTGCGCGAGGCATCCAGACGGCCACGATACTGTAATTTGAGATCGGCGTTATAACCAAAGAAATCCGGCGTGCACACGGCGCCATACTCTTTTGCGACCTGTTGCGTTTCGTCCCATAAATAAGGAAAGGGAAAACCGAATTCCTCACTGATTTTCTTCATATTTTCAAAGGAATCTTCTTCATATAAAGCGGGATCATTCGACATGATGGCGACGCTGTTAACTCCCAGCGACTTCAGCTCGGCGCAATCCCGCACCAGTCGCTCACGAATCGCCTTAACATAAGGACAGTGGTTGCAGATAAACATGATTAGCAGGCCTTTTTCTCCCGCGCAATCCGCCAGCGTCCAGGTTTTGCCGTCCACCCCCGGCAGGGCGAAATCCAGGGCGGGTTTATCGAATTCACATACCGGTGTTTCCAGACTCACCATCGGCGTCTCCTCCCGATTTTTATTTAGCAAAGTAGAAATGGGCAGATTATACCAAAATATTCACACCCTCCCGTTTTTCGCCCGGCTATTCAAACCAGATAAAAACCGCTAAACTCCGCCCTCCAATAATTTTTATAACGCTTTATGAAGGATTATTTATATGGCTGGCGCACATCTGTTTACCTCTGAATCCGTATCCGAAGGTCACCCGGACAAAGTCGCGGATCAGATTTCCGATTCCATTCTCGATGCTATCCTGAGTCAGGATCCCAAAGCCCGGGTGGCCTGCGAAACCCTGGTGAATACCGGCATGGTGGTGCTCTCCGGTGAAATCACCACCTCCGCCTGGGTTGATATGAATGAGGTCGTGCGCAACCGGATTAAGGAAATCGGTTACAACAGCTCGGACATGGGCTTCGACTGGGAATCCTGCGCGATTCTCACCTCCATCGACAAGCAGTCGGCGGATATCGCCATGGGCGTGGATGATGACAAACACGAACAGGGCGCCGGCGATCAGGGTCTGATGTTTGGCTACGCCAGCAATGAAACCGACGTGCTGATGCCTGCGCCCATTACCTATGCCCATCGTCTGGTCAAACGTCAGGCTGAAGTGCGTAAAAACGGCACCCTGCCCTGGTTGCGTCCCGATGCCAAAAGTCAGGTCACCTTCCGTTATGAGGGCAGCGTCATCAAAGGCATCGACGCCGTGGTGCTTTCCACCCAGCACGATCCGGACATCGAACAAAAGGCCATCACCGAAGCCGTAATGGATGAAATCATCAAGCCCATTCTGCCCTCCGAGTGGCTGGACAAGGACACCAAGTATTTCATCAATCCCACCGGCCGTTTTGTTATCGGCGGCCCGGTCGGCGACTGCGGTCTCACCGGTCGTAAAATTATCGTGGATACCTATGGCGGCATGGCCCGTCACGGCGGCGGCGCCTTCTCCGGCAAGGATCCGTCCAAAGTGGATCGTTCAGCCGCCTATGCCGGTCGCTATGTGGCCAAGAATATCGTCGCCGCCGGTCTTGCCGAGCGCTGTGAAATTCAGGTCTCCTACGCCATCGGCGTGGCCGAACCCACCTCCATCAGCGTGGAAACCTTCGGCACGGGTAAAATCGATGACGCCCGCATCGTCGAACTGGTGCGTGAACACTTCGATCTGCGCGCCGGCGGACTGGTGAAAATGCTGGATCTGCTGCGGCCCATCTACGCCGCCACCGCCGCCTACGGCCACTTCGGTCGCGAAGAAGCCGATTTTAGCTGGGAGAAAACCGACAAGGCCGATGCCCTGCGCGATGCGGCGGGGATCTAGTTTCTTTTTTTAGTGTATGAATTAAACGCGAAGAACGCAGAGTCGCAAAGACGCAGAGATATTTCTGGAAAATATTGTGGCTAATTTAATCCCACAGCGTGATACAGAATTAAGGAAGCTCTGATTTATTCCACCGTTCGTGGTG